>ANAW01000175.1:0-687 GCA_000340945.1 Nocardiopsis synnemataformans DSM 44143
TCGCCGCTTCCGTCACGCCAACCTCGACGGTCGCGCCCGCTGCTTCGACCGCTCGTGTCGCATCTGCTGCTGCCGACGCCGGGGTCACATCCGGCACCTCTGCCGCGCCCGCTGCCTCTGCCTCATCCGTCCGGCTCGCTGAGCCCGGTGGGTCCGCTGTGGCCAGTGCGCCTGTGGGGGCCACCGTCCCCACCGTGACGGTCCACGACCTGACCGCCCTGGACCCCGAGGAGGCCGAGCGGTTCCTCGCGCGGATCCGGGACTCCTCCACCCACCGCCGCATGGACGTCGCCGCCGGACAGGTCCTGGACGTGGCCCTCTCCCTGCTCCCGGGCGGCGCCACCCGCCTGCACGTGGACCTGGACATGATCGTCGCCGACGCCCTCAGCCTGCGCGTCCTGCTGGAGGACCTGCGCACCGCCTACCGGGGCGACGAACTCGCACCCCTGGAGTACGGCTTCGCCCGCTACCTCGCCGAGCGCGCCTCCCGCGACCCCCGTCCTCGCGAGCGCGCCCGCTCCTGGTGGCACGAGCGCCTGCGCGAGATCCCCCCGCCGCCCGAACTGCCCGTCCTCCCGGGCGCCGCGCTCCCCACCTCGGCCGGAACCGACGCCACCCGCTCCACCCGCCTGCACCACCGGCTCACCCCCGAGCGCACCCGGCTGTTCGAGCGGCGGGGCCCCGCCC
>ANAW01000176.1:0-7048 GCA_000340945.1 Nocardiopsis synnemataformans DSM 44143
AGCGCACCCGGCTGTTCGAGCGGCGGGCCCGCGCCGCGGGCGTCACCCCCGCGGCCGCGCTGGCCGCCGCCTTCGCCGAGGTGCTGGGCGCCTGGAGCGCGGCCCCGCGGTTCTCGCTCAACCTGCCCCTGTTCGACCGCGCGCCCCTGCACCCCGACGTCGGCCGGGTCGTCGGCGACTTCAGCAGCTCGGTGCTCCTCGGCGTCGACACCGCCGACCCCGCCCCCTTCGCCGAGCGGGCGCGCACGGTCCAGACCGACCTGCACCGGGCAGTCGACCACGGCGCCTACGGGGGAGTGGAGGTCCTGCGCGACCTGGCCCGCCTCGACGGCGGCAACACCGTGCTCGCCCCCGTCGTCTACACCAGCGCGATCGGCCTGGGCCCCCTGTTCACCGACCCCGTGCAGGAGTGCTTCGGCCGCCCCTCCTGGATCATCTCCCAGGGCCCCCAGGTCCTGCTCGACGCCCAGGTCACCGAACTCGACGGCGGGCTCCTGCTCAACTGGGACCTGCGCGAGCGCGCCTTCGCCCCCGGAACCATGGAGGCCGCCTTCGCCTGCTACCGCGCGCTCGTCGAGGACCTCACCGACGACCCCGCGGCCTGGAGCCGCCCCTTCCGTCCGGAACCCTCCCCGGACCAGGCCCGGGCGCGCGCCGCGCACACCCCCGACGCGGCGCCGCCCGGCCCCCGCCTGCTGCACGGGCGCTTCCTCGACCACGCCCGCACCGCCCCCGGCGACACCGCGCTGGTCCTGCCCGACGGTGCGTCCCTGACCTACGGGGAGCTGGCCGACCGGGCGCTGCGCGTGGCCGGAGCGGTGGCCGGGGCCGTGCCCGCGGGCGCGACCGTGGCCCTGGACCTGCCCCGGGGCGCCGACCAGGTCGCCGCCGTCCTGGGCGTGCTCGCCGCGGGCTGCGCCTACCTCCCCCTGGGCCGCGACCAGCCCGCCGCCCGCCGCGCGCGCGTCCTGACCGGGGGAAAGCCCGACCTGCTGATCTGCGACGACCCCGCATCGGCGGACCTCGCCGATCCCGCCGCGCCCACCTCCGACCCCGCGACGGCCGCCCCCGCCCGCCTTCCGGTCCTCACCCCCGAACAGGCGCGGCAGGCCCCGCCGGGAACCCCGCGCGAGGTCGCCCCGGACGCGCTCGCCTACGTGCTCTTCACCTCCGGCTCCACCGGAACGCCCAAGGGTGTGGAGGTCGAGCACCGGGCCGCCGCGCACACGATCGACGTGCTCAACGCCGTCCTGGACACCGGCACCGGCGACCGCACGCTCGCGCTGGCCGACTACGGCTTCGACATGTCGGTCTTCGACCTGTTCGCGCCGTTGTCGGCGGGCGGCGCCGCCGTCCTGGCCGACCCCGGGACCCGCCGCGACGCCGAACACTGGGCCCGGGCCGCCGCGGACGCGTCGGTGACCGTCCTCAACTGCGTACCGGCCCTGCTCGACATGCTGCTGTCGGCGGTCGAGTCCGGCATGGCGCCGATGCCGCCCCTGCGCGCGGTCCTGCTCGGCGGCGACCGCGTCGCCCCCGGCCTGCGCGAGCGGCTGCGCGCCCTGGCCCCCGGGTGCCGCTTCCTCGCCCTGGGCGGCATGACCGAGGCCGCCGTCCACTCCACCCTGCTGGAGGTCGACCGGGCCGACCCCGCCTGGGCCTGCGTGCCCTGGGGACGACCGCTGCCCGGCGTGCGGTGCCGCGTGGTCGACGCCCAGGGACGGGACCGGCCCGACCTGGTCGCCGGTGAGCTGTGGGTGGGCGGCGCGGGCCTGGCCCGCGGCTACCGGGGCGCCCCCGACGCCACCGCCGACCGCTTCGTCGCCTCCGGGGGACGGCGCTGGTACCGGACCGGCGACCTGGCCCGCTACGCCCCCGACGGAACCCTGGAGTTCCTGGGCCGGGCCGACCACCAGGTCAAGGTGAACGGCGTGCGCGTGGAGACCGGCGAGGTGGAGGCGGCCCTGGCCGCGCACCCGGAGGTGTCCCTGGCCGTCGCGGTCGCGCTCACCGAGCCCGCGCCCCGCCTGGCCGCGGTCGTCGTTCCCCGTCAGGTCGGGCAGACCGCCGCCCGCGAAACGGATCGGACCGCTGTCCCGGTCGGGGAGACCGCCGCCTTGGTTAGGGAGACCGCCGTTCGCGAAACGGATCGGACCGCTGTCCCGGCCGGGGGGACCATCGCCCTGGCCGGGGAGACCGCCGTCCACGAGACGGCCCGGACCGCCGCACCGACCGGGGAATCCTTCACCTCGGCCGAGGAAGCCACCACTCTGACCGGGGACTCCTCCGCCCTGGCACAGGCCGCGGCGGAGCACGCCCGCACCCTCCTACCGCCCGCCATGCTCCCCGACCCCGTGCTGGCCCTCGACCGGATCCCGCTCACCCCCAACGGCAAACCCGACCGGGCCGCCGTCGCCCGCCTCCTGCGCCAGCACCTGGCCGGGGCCCCGCGCACCGGCGAGCCCCCCGTGGGCGAGGCCGAGAACCGCGTCGCCCGTGTCTGGGCCGACCTGCTGGGCTCGGGCCCGGTCAGCCGGAACGACTCCTTCTTCGCGCTCGGCGGCGACTCCCTGCTGGCCACCCGCGTGGTGGCCGCCCTGCGCGGGCTCGGCCACGCCGGAGCGGGCGTCTCGGAACTGTTCGCCCACCCCGTCCTGGCCGACTTCGCCGCCCGCCTCCCGGCCCGCGGCGAGGCCGTCGGCGGCCAGCGCATCGTCCACGACCCCGCCTCGCGCCACGAACCCTTCCCGCCCACCGGCGTCCAGCGCGCCTACCTCACCGGGCGCAGCCCCGACTTCGCTCTCGGCGGGGGCGGCACCTACCACTACACCGAGTTCGACGGCGCCGACGTGGACCTGCGCCGCCTGGAGCACGCCCTGGACCGGCTCGTCACCCGGCACGACATGCTCCGGGCCGTCTTCGACGCCGACGGCGACCAGCGGGTCCTGCCCGCCGTGCCGCCCGTGCGCGTGCCCGTGACCGAGGCCGAACCCGACGACCCCGACACCGCGCTCGCGAAGCTGCGCGAGGCCATGTCCCACCAGGTCCTGGACCCCGAGCGCTGGCCCCTGTTCGACGTGCGGGCCGTGCGCTACACGCGCGACGGAACCGAACGCGTCCGCCTCGGCGTGGGCCTGGACTACCTGGTCCTGGACGCGCTCAGCATCATGACCCTCTACACCGAGCTGGACCGCCTCTACCGCGAGCCCGACGCCGTCCTGGACCCCGTCGAGGTCACCTTCCGCGACTACCTCACCCAGGTGCGGCCGGACCCCGAACGCGAGCGGCGCGACCGCGGCTACTGGCGCGAACGCGTCGCGGACCTGCCCGCCGCCCCCGCCCTGCCGCTGCGCACCGACCCCGCCGACGTCGACCGGCCCCGGTTCACCCGCCGGGCCGACCGGCTCGCCCCCGAGGAGTGGAGCGCCCTCACCGCCCTGGCCCGCGCCGCGGGCGTCACCCCCTCCACCCTGCTGCTGGCCTGCTACGGCGAGGTCCTCGGCAGGTGGAGCGGGCAGACCGAACTCAGCCTCACCCTCACCCTGTTCAACCGCCACGACCTGCACCCCCACATCGGCCGCGTGCTCGGCGACTTCACCTCCCTGTCGCTGACCTCCTACCATCGCGCGCCCGGGCAGGACCCCGCAGGGGCGGCCCGCGACCTCCAGCGGCGCCTGGGCCGGGACCTGGACCACCGGGAGGTGCCCGCCGAGGAGGTGCTGCGCGAGCTGGCGCGGCGCACCGGCACCGCCCAGCCCGGGATCCCCGTGGTGTTCACCAGCTCCCTGGGCGTGGGGGAAGGGGTGTCCATGGACCCCTCCCCGGACTTCCCGCAGCGGGTGTGGGGCCTGTCCCAGTCGCCCCAGGTGTACCTGGACAACCAGGTCATGGAGAGCCGCGGCGGACTGGAGGTGTACTGGGACGCGGTGGAGGACCTGTTCCGCCCCGGGGTCCTGGACGCCATGTTCGCGGCCTACCTGGACCTGCTGCGTGCGCTCGTCCGCGACGGCGAACAGGGCTGGGAGCGGGCCTGCGCGCGGATGCTGCCCGCCGACCAGCGCGTGGTGCGCGCCTCGGTCAACGCCCCCTCCGGAACCGCCCCGCGCGGCCTGCTGCACGACGCCTTCCTCGACGGCGCGGCCGAACGCGCCGACGCCCCCGCCCTGGTCACGGACCGGGCCGTGCTCACCCACGGCGAACTCGCGGACCGGTCCCTGCGCGTCGCCGCCGGGCTGGTCGAACGCGGCGTGCGGCCCGGCGACGCGGTCGCGGTGTGCCTGCCCAAGGGCCCCGACCAGGTCTGCGCGGCCCTGGGCGTCCTCGCCGCCGGAGCCGTCTACGTGCCGGTCGGCGCGGGCCAGCCCTCGCTGCGGCGCGAGCGCATCCACCGCGCGGCCCGGACCGTGCTGGCCGTCGGCGACGGCACCGGCGCACCCCGGTCCGCCGACGTGGCCGAACTCCTCCAGGCCCCGCCCCTGGACGCGCCCGTGCCGCGCGATCCCGACGAGGCCGCCTACACCATCTTCACCTCCGGTTCCACCGGGGAGCCCAAGGGCGTGGAGGTCTCCCACACCGCCGCGCTCACCACGGTCGCCGAGATCAACGACCGCTACCGGATCGGCCCCGGCGACCGGGTCCTGGCCCTGTCCGCGCTCGACTTCGACCTGTCGGTCTACGACGTGTTCGGCCTGCTCGGCGCGGGCGGCGCGCTCGTCCTGCCCGAGGAGGACGAGCGCCGCGACGCCGAGCGCTGGCGCGCGCTGTGCGCCGAGCACGGCGTCACCGTCTGGAACACCGTCCCCGCCCTGCTCGACATGCTGCTCCTGGCCTCGCAGGACAAGGGGCTGCCCTCCTCGCTGCGGCTGGCCCTGGTCTCCGGGGACTGGGTCGGCGGCGACCTGGCGCCGCGCCTGCGCGAGGCCGGCGGCGCCCGCGTCCGCCTGGTGGCCCTGGGCGGGGCCACGGAGGCGGCCATCTGGTCCAACGCCTTCGACGGCGGCCACGTCCCGCCGGGGTGGCCCTCGGTCCCCTACGGAACGCCGCTGCGCGACCAGCGCTACCGGGTGGTGGACCCCCACGGGCTCGACTGCCCGGACTGGGTGGCGGGGGAGCTGTGGATCGGCGGGGCCGGGGTCGCCCTCGGCTACCGCGGCGATCCCGAGCGCACCACCGCCCGGTTCGTCACCGCCGGGGGAGAGCGCTGGTACCGCACCGGCGACCAGGGCCGCTACCGTCCGGGCGCGCTCCTGGAGTTCCTCGGCCGCGCGGACCGCCAGGTCAAGGTGGGCGGCCACCGGCTCGAACTCGGTGAGGTCGAGGCGGCGCTGGAGGACCACCCCGGCGTGCGCCGGGCCGCGGCGCTGGCGGTGGGGGAGCGCACCTCCCGCAGGGTGGTCGCCTTCGTCACCGAGGACGGCGACGGGATCGGGGGCGCGGCCGGGTCCGGGTCCGGAGCTGGGTCCGGCGTTCCGGGGGAGGGCCTGGCCCGCCACCTCGCCGCGCGGCTGCCCGCCCACGCCGTCCCCGGCAGCGTGCGGACGGTCGGGGAGATGCCCCTGACCGCCAACGGCAAGGTCGACCTCCGGGCGCTGGAGGAGCTGGCCGCCGCAGAGGTCGGTGCGGGCGGCGCTCCCCTCGCCGACGAGGTGGAGGAGCACATCGCCCGCGTCTGGGGGGAGCTGACCGGCGCCGCCGTCGACGACCGCGACGCGAACTTCTTCGCCCTGGGCGGCACGAGCCTGCTGGCCATCCGCATGATCACCGTCCTGCGGCGCGAACTCAGTGAGGAGCTGTCCACCCGTGCCTTCCTGGCCGCGCCCACGCTCGCCGCGCTCGCCGACCAGGTTCGTGCGACCGGGGCGGAGGACGTTCAGGCCGGGGTGATCTGACCGCGTAACACCCGTCCCCCGCGTCACCTGCCTCCCGCGCCCGCCATCCGCCCCACGTACCGCCCCCGTGCCAGAGGCCCCAGGCCCCGCCCGGAGACGCACCACACGAACCGCCCGCCCCTCACGTCACCCGCTAGCCAGGTCCCCTCCGTTCCGCTCGCCTCTCAGTTCCCGACCGCCTCGCATGCCGCCCCCGCACTGAATCGACACGCCAGCCACTCCCGCGCTGTTCGGCCCCAGGCCCCGCCCGGGGTCGCACCACACGAACCGCCCGCCCCTCACGTCGCCCGCCCTACGCCCACCACCCGTACCGGCCACCACCTCCACCCCCCGCGTAACACCCCCCGCGCCATCCCCACCGTTCCCAGCCGGGTCCGCCCCGCGCGGACCGACCCGACGAGGAGAGCCCACCTTGCCGACCCCCGCCTCCGACACCCCGGACGCCCCCGACACCTCCGCAGTCACCGCAGCCACCGCTGTCTCCGCCACCCCCGAGGCCCTGCACTCCCTGCTCGACGAACTGCGCGACGCGGGCGTCCACCTGTGGGCCGACGACGGCCGCATCCGCTTCCGCGGCCCCACCGGAACCCTCACCGACGGGCACCGCGCCACCCTGCGCGAGCACCGCGACCGGGTCCTGGCCCTGCTGGAGGCCGAGGCCGCCCCCTCCCTCACCCCCGACCCCGGAGCGCGCCACGACCCCTTCCCCCTGACCGACGTCCAGGGCGCCTACCTCGTCGGGCGCGGCCCCGCCTACGACTACGGCGGCGTCGCCTGCCACGCCTCCGCCGAGCTGGAGTTCGACGACCTCGACCCCGACCGCCTGCGCACCGCCTGGAACGCGCTGGTGCGCCGACACGACATGCTGCGCTCCGTCGTCTCCCCCGAGGGCCACCAGCGGGTGCTGCCCGAGCCGCCGGGGGAGTCGCTGACCGTCACCGAGGTCGGCGGCGGCGACACCGCCGCCCACGCCGCCCGGGCCCGCGAGCGCCTGCGCGACCTCGTCCCCGACGCCTCCTCCTGGCCGCTGGTGCGCCTGCACCTCACCCGCGGTGACGACCGCGCCCACCTGCACCTGTCCGTCGACCTGCTCGCCGCCGACTACACCAGCGTCCGGCTGCTCCTGGACGAGCTCGCCGCCCTCTACGCCGACCCCGGAC
>ANAW01000177.1:0-3012 GCA_000340945.1 Nocardiopsis synnemataformans DSM 44143
GCTCGCCCACCGGTCGCTGCGCGAGGGCGCCCGCTACCACCGCGACCGCGCCTACTGGACCGAGCGCGCCGACGACCTGCCGCCCGCCCCCGAGCTGCCCCTGGTCGAGCACTCGACCGACGCCTCCGCCCGCTTCACCCGCCTGGCCGCCGCCCTGCCGCCGGAGCAGTGGCGGTCCCTGCGTTCCCGGGCCGCCGAGCACGGCCTGACCCCCGCGGGCGTGGCCCTGGCCGCCTACGCCGAGGTGCTGGCCCTGTGGTCGCGCCGCCCCGACTTCACCCTCAACCTGCCCGTGTCCCAGCGCCTGCCGCTGCACCCGGACGTGGACCGCGTGGTCGGCGACTTCACCTCGCTGACCCTGCTCGCCGTGCACGCCGACGACGGCACGACCTTCACCGAGCGCGCCCGCACCCGCCAGGGCCGCCTCATCGAGGACGTCGATCACTGCCTGTACTCGGGCAACGAACTGCTGGCCGAACTCTCGCGCCGCCGCGACCAGCCCGCCGTGCTCATGCCCGTCGTCTTCACCGGCGCGATCGGCGCCGAGGAGGAAGAGGACGGCGACTCCTGGGCCGCCCGGGAGGTCCACGGCCTGTCCCAGACCCCGCAGGTGTGGGTGGACTGCCAGGTCTCCGTTGCCGGGGGCGCCCTGGCCGTGCGCTGGGACGTGCGCGAGGGCGTCCTTCCCGAGGGCCTGGCCGCCGACGCCTTCACGGCCTACACCGACCTGCTGCGCCGCCTGGCCCTGTCCGACGAACCCTGGGACGAGGCCGTCCCGGCCGCGGCACCCGCCCACCAGCTCCTCACCCGCGTCGAGGCCAACGCCACCGAAGGACCCCTGCCCGACGCCCTGCTGTACGAGGACGCCCTGGCCGCCGCGCTGCGCGACCCCGACGCCCCGGCCGTCATCCACCCCGACGCTTCCCTCACCCACGGTCAGCTCTGGGCGCGCGTCACGGCCGTGGCCGACGAACTGCGCGCCCGCGGCTGCGGCCCGGGCGACCGCGCGGCCGTGGTCATGGACAAGGGCGTGGAACAGGTGGTCGCCGCCTACGCCGTCCTGCTGACCGGCGCCGCCTACGTCCCCGTCGACACCACCCAGCCCGCCGCCCGCCGCCGCGCCATCCTGCGCGACGCCGGGGTGCGCCACGTCCTCACCCAGTCCTGGCTGGCCGAGATCGGCGACTGGGACCGGGACGTCGAACCCGTCGAGGTGGACGCGGTCCCCGCCGCCGACTCCGACACGGTTTCCTCCGCCAGCGCGTTCGACGCGGTCGCGTCCGGCCCCGCCGCCGACGCGGCTTCCACCGCCCGGACGCCCGACGCGCTCCCGCCCCGCCCCGTCGACCCCGACGCCCTCGCCTACGTCATCTACACCTCGGGCTCCACCGGAACCCCCAAGGGCGTCATGGTCAGCCACCGCGCCGCCCTCAACACGATCGCCGACGTCAACCGGCGCTTCTCCGTCGGCCCCGGCGACCGGGTCCTCGGCCTGGCCGCCCTCGGCTTCGACCTGTCCGTCTACGACCTGTTCGGCCCCCTCGGCGCGGGCGGCGCCCTCGTGCTCCCCCACGCCGACCGCCGCGGCGACCCCTCGCACTGGGCGGAGCTGGCCCGCGAGCACGGGGTGACCCTGTGGAACTCCGTGCCCGCCCAGATGGGCATGCTCGCCGACTACCTCTCCACCGCGCCCGCGCAGGCGCCGACCACCCTGCGCGTTGCCCTGCTCTCGGGCGACTGGATCCCCCTCACCCTGGCCGACCGCGTCCGCGCCCACCTGCCCGGCACCGCCCTGTACAGCTTCGGCGGCGCCACCGAGGGTTCCATCTGGTCCATCCACCACCCCATCGGGGAGGCCGACCCGTCCTGGCCCAGCGTCCCCTACGGCCGCCCCCTGACCAACCAGATCTTCCACGTCCTGGACGAGCGCATGCGCGACCGCCCCGACTGGGTCGCGGGCGAACTCCACATCGGGGGAGCGGGCGTGGCCACCGGCTACCTGGGCGACGAGGCCCGCACCGCCGAACGCTTCGTCACGCACCCCCGCACCGGGGAGCGCCTGTACCGCACCGGCGACCTGGGCCGCTACCGGCCCGGCGGCGACATCGAGTTCCTGGGCCGCGAGGACGACCAGGTCAAGATCCGCGGGCACCGCGTGGAGCTGGCCGAGATCGAGGCCGCCCTCACCGCGCACCCCGCCGTGGCCTCCGCCGCGGTCCTGGCCGTGGGCGGGCGCGAGGACCGGCGCCTGGCCGCCTTCGCCGAGACCGCCCGCCGCCCCTCCGACGCGCCCGCCGACGCCGGTCCCGGGGCCGCCGCCATGGCCGCCGCGTCCGCGGTCGGCGAGGCCACCGCGAACCTGGACCGCGACGACCTGGCCGCCTTCCTCGGCGCGATGCGCGCCACCGCCCTGGGCGCCATCACCCGCACCCTGACCGGCGCCGGACTGTTCTCCGACACCACCCGTACCTCACACACCGACGACACCACAGGCACCACCCACACAGCCGACATTTCTGGCAGTGCTCGCACCGCCGAGCCCACTGACACCGCCCGTATCACGCACCCCGCCGACACCGTCGAAACCGCTGGCAGCACCCACACCACCGACACCGCTGGTACTGCTGACACCCCCCACACCACCGAGGAGGTCATCGACCGCCTGGGCGCGGACCGGCGCCACCACCGCCTCGTACGCCGCTGGCTGCGCGCCCTCGCCGACGCCGGACGCCTGACCCGCGACGGCGACCGCTGGTGCGGGCTCCGCCACGTGGACGAGGACGAGCAGCGCGCCGCCTGGGAGCGCCTGGCCGACCTGGAGCGGCGGGTGGACTACGGCACCGAGGTCCTGGAGTACATGCGTGCCTGCTCGGGCCGACTGCCCGAACTGCTGCGCGGCGACCTCGACGTGCGCACCCTGCTCTTCCCCGGCGCCGCGCTCGACACCGCGGGCGCCGCCTACCGCGACAACCTGGCCGTGCGCCACCTCAACGCGGCGGGCGCCGCGGCCCC
>ANAW01000178.1:0-8187 GCA_000340945.1 Nocardiopsis synnemataformans DSM 44143
CCGAGTACCGCTTCACCGACGTCTCCCCGTTCTTCGTCAACGAGGCCAGGGAGCGCTTCGCGGACTTCCCCTGGGTGTCCTTCGGCCTGTTCGACCTCAACCGCGAGGCCGGGGCCCAGGGCTACGCGCCCAACTCCTTCGACGCCGTCGTGGCCGCCAACGTCCTGCACAACGCCGTGGACGCGGACGCCGCCCTGGCCCGCGTCACCGAACTCCTCGCCCCCGGCGGCCACCTGGTGTTCCTGGAGACCACCGCCGAACACGACCCGGCGCTGCTGGTGTCCATGGAGTTCCTCGACGGGCTCGACGGCGGCCACCGCGACGCCCGCGCCGAGCACGACCAGACCTTCCTCACCCGCGACCAGTGGGAGCGCGCCCTGGAGCGGGCCGGGGCCGCGGCGCCCTTGGCCCTGCCCGAGGCGGACGACCGCCTGGCCGAGACCGGGCAGACCCTCTACCTGGCCCGCCTGAAGACCGACCGGACGCCGGTCACCGCCGACGAGCTGGTCCGCCACACCGCCACCCGCCTGCCCGAGTACATGGTGCCCGCGCACTGGCGGCTGCTGGACGCGCTGCCGCTCACCGCCAACGGCAAGGTGGACCGGGCCGCGCTCCTGCGCGCCCTGCCCGGGGACGACGCCCCCGGAACCGCCGACACGGCCACCGGCGAGCCCGCCGACGACCTCGAACGCGCCCTGTGCGGGCTGTGGGCCGAGCTGCTGGAGCGCGGCGCGGTCGGCCGCGACGACGACTTCTTCGCTCTGGGCGGCGACTCCCTGCTGGTCGCCCGCATGGTCGGCAGGCTCGGCGAGGTCCTGCCCGCCACCGGTGCCGACATCGAGTGGGAGGTGGTCCTGCGCCACATGCTGCGCCGCCCCACCGTCGCCGGTCTGGCCGCCTACCTCCGCGACCTGTCCGGACAGGTGCGCGCCTCCGACGAGGGCAAGCCCGACCCCTACGTGCCCCTCAACGGGCCGGGCGGGGGCGCGGTCACCGCCCTGGTCCACGCCGGGACCGGAACCCTCATCCCCTACCGCTCCCTCATCACCGAGATCCGGCGGCGCTCGCGCGGCCAGGCCACCCTGGTCGGCCTGGAGCTGCCCGACGTCCCCGCCTTCCTGGACGCCGAACCCGCCGCGGTGATCAAGCGCTGGGCCGCCGACTACGCGAACGCCCTGCTCGAACGCGGCGGCGACCGCTTCCACGTCGTCGGCTACTGCCTGGGCGGCCTCGTCGCCACCGAGGTCGCGCGCACGCTCACCGACGCCGGGGCCGAGGTCGCCTCCCTCACCGCCATCAGCACGCACCGGCCGCCGTTCCGCCTGGACGACGAGCTGATCTCGGAGTACGCCTTCGCCGTCATGATGGGCATCGACCCGGTCGCGGTCGGCTTCCCCGCCGACGAGAACCGGGTGTCGGCCGCCTCCGACCAGCTGCTGGAGGCCACCCCCGGCCTGCTCCCCGACGGCGCCATCGGCCGCCTGACCGGTGAGTACGCCGACGTGGCCGAGCGCTTCCGCGAACTGGCGAAGGTGCCCCGCCAGGCCAGGATCGAGCGCATGTGCGCCGCCGTGCCCCCCTCGGCCGGGACCTACACCCCCGAGGCGCTCAACGAGATGTTCGCGATCTTCCGCCAGAGCGTCTTCGCCATCTCCCGCTACGAGCCCGAGCCCTACGCCGGGGACATCACCTTCCTGCGCCACGGCGGCGCCTACCCCTTCCCCGGCAACAAGGAGAGCGTCACCACCTACTGGGAACGGCTGGTCCTGGGGGAGCTGGACACCGTGGACGTGCCCGGCGACCACTTCAGCCTGCTGTCGGTGCCCTACGCCCCCGGCGTGCTCAAGCACCTGGAGGCCGTCACCGGAGGGGACGTGGTCCGGTGAGCGGCGCGACCGACCGCGCGGTGGGCGTGGTGGGCGCCTCCGGGGCCGTGGGCCGGGCCGCCGCCCGCCGCCTGCGCGCCCTGGGCCACACCCGCCTCCTGCTCGGGGGCCGCCGCACCGCGCCCCTGGAGGAGCTGGCCGCCGAACTGGGCCCCGACACCGCCGTCCGGGCGGTGGACGCCGACTCCCCGGAGTCGCTGCGGGCCTTCTGCTCCGGCCTCGGCGTGGTGCTCAACTGCGCCGGGCCCTCCTACCGCATCGCGGACGCGGTGGCGGTGGAGGCCCTGGCGGCCGGAGCCGACTACGTGGACGTGACGGGCGACGGGCCCGCGCACGACCGCCTGAGCCGCACCCCCGCCGCACGGGACTACGCGATCGTCCTGTCGGCGGGGGTGCTCCCCGGCCTGTCCGCCCTGCTGCCGCGCTGGTTCGCCGCCCGGCACGGCCTGGAGCGGATGAGCGCGCACGCGGGCGGGCTGGAGAGGTGCACCGAGGCCGCCGCGGGCGACCTGCTGCTCTCCCTGCCCGGCGCCGACGACCCGGCCGCCGTCTTCGGGCGGCCCCTGGCCGCCTGGCGGGAGGGCCGGGTCGTGGAGAGGGCGCTGCGCGCCGCCGACGGCGTCCGGCCGCCCGGGTTCCCGGGCACGGCGTTCGTCCAGCCCTTCCTCACCGAGGAGGCCCGCCGCCTGGCCGCCGCCCTGAACCTGCGCGGGCTGGAGTGGTACAACGTCCACCCCGGCGAGCGCGTCCGCGCCGTGCTGACCTCGGTCGCGGGGCGGCCGGTCGGCGACCCGGCCGCGGCGGCGGAGCGCCTGCGGCGCGCGGCCGAGGTGGACCTGGCCGGGCGCACGCCCTACTACCAGCTCGTGTACGCGCTCACCGACCACTCCGGGCGGCGCAGCGTGATGACCGCCCGCTTCCCCGACAGCTACCGCATGACCGGCCGCGTGGGCGCGCAGGCCGCCGACGCGGTGGCGCGCGGGCTGGTGCCCCGGGGCCTGCACCACGCCGCCGACGTCCTCGATCCCGAGGCCGCGGTCACCGCCCTGTTCGATGATCCTTCGGCCGGAACCCTGCGGGTGGAGGACGCCGCGTCCGAGGTCGCCGGGGTCGAGGAGGGCGCCCTGTGAACCCGCGACCCCTGCGCGTGCTGCTGTGCGGCACCGGCTTCGGCCGCTTCTACGCCGAAGCGCTGGCCCGCATGCCCGACGCCTTCGAACTCGCCGGGATCCTCTCCCTGGGCGGCGAGTTCTCCCGCCGCTTCGCCCAGCGGGCCGGGGTGCCCCTGTACACCGACGTCGACCAGGTGCCCGACAGCGTCGACGCGGCCTGCGTGGTCGTGGGCGCGGCGGTCTCCGGCGGGGCCGGGGGCGAGCTGACGCGCGCCCTGCTGGCCAGGGGCGTGCACGTCCTCCAGGAGCACCCCGTCCACGAGGGCGAACTCGCCGCGGCCCTGCGCGCCGCGCGCGGAGGGGGAGCGGTCTACCACCTCAACCCCTTCTACCGGCACGTGGCGCCGATCCGGCGCTTCCTGGAGGCGGCCCGCGCCCTGCGCGAGCGGGGCCCGGTGCTGTTCGCCGACGCCACCTCCGCCGTCCAGGTCCTGTACCCGCTCCTGGACGTGCTCGCGCGCGCCCTGGGCGGGCTGCGCCCCTGGGCGCTGACCGACCCCCTCGCCGCGGACCCCGAGGCCGCCTCCCTGGCCGCGCACACTCAGCCCTACCGGGTGCTCCAGGGCAGCGTCGCGGGCGTCCCCCTCACCCTGCGGGTGCAGAACCAGCTGGACCCCTCCGACGGGGACAACCACGCCCTGCTCTGGCACCGGCTGGCCCTGGGAACCGAGCACGGGGTGCTCACCCTGGCCGACACCCACGGCCCCGTGCTCTGGCAGCCCCGGCTGTACGCGCCCCGCGACTCCCACGGCCGCCTGCGCTCCACCGGGCCGGGCACCGGGCACCTGGCCGAACCGGCCACCACGGTCCTGGAGGGAACGGACGCGCCGCCCTACCGGGAGGTCTTCGACCGCCTGTGGCCCGAGGCGCTCACCCGGGCCTTGGCCGACTTCGCCGCCGACGTGCGCGCCGGGGCCGACCCGCTGGTGCGGGGGCAGTTCGACCTCGGCGTGTGCCGGATGTGGCACGAGACCACCGACCGCCTGGGCCGACCGGAGGTCATCCGCCCCGGGCCACCCGCCGTGCACCTGGGCGCAGCCGACCTGGAACCGGTCCCGCGCGGCGGGGACGCCCGGGAGGTGGTGCCGTGACGCGCCCGACCGCGACCTCCGTGCTCCTCGGGACCCTGCGGACGGTCAGGGCCGAGCCCCCGCCCGGCATGACGGCTCCGTCCGGCGTTCCCGGGGGCTCCGGGGTTCTTGCCCCGTCGAAGAGCGGAGACGAGTCCCCGCCCGCGGCCTCCGGGGCCCTTCCGAACCCGCCGACGACCGGCGACGCGACCCCGCCAGAAAGGCCAGCTACACCATGACCCCCGCTCCCGCGCGCTCCTGGCTGCGCCGCTTCCGACCCCGCCCCGGGGCCCGGATGCGCCTGGTGTGCCTGCCCCACGCGGGCGGCGGCGCCAACGCCTACCGGGCCTGGGCCGCGCTCCTGCCCTCCGGCGTCGACCTCGTGTGCGTGCAGTACCCCGGCCGCGAGGACCGCTTCGGCGAACCCCCCGTGGACGACATGGCCACCGTGGTCACGGCCGTCGCCGGGGAACTCACCCCCCTGCTCGACCGGCCCTACGCCCTGTTCGGCCACAGCATGGGCTCGGCCGTGGCCTACGAGCTGGCCCGGACCCTGCGCGCGGCGGGCCTGCCCGAGCCGGACCGCCTGTTCGCCTCCGGGCGCCGGGCCCCGGCCGACGCCCCGCCCGGCCGCGTCCACCTCGCCGACGACGACGCGATCGCCTCCGAGCTGGTCCGCCTGGGCGGGACCCGGCGCGAGGTCCTGGACGAGCCCGGCCTGCGCGAGGCGGTCCTGGGCTACGTCCGCAACGACTACCAGCTCATCGAGCGCTACACGCCCTTCCCCGGACCGCCGCTGAGCTGCCCGGTCAGCGTGTTCCTGGGCGACGGCGACCCCGAGGTGGACGCGGACCTGGCCCGGCGCTGGTCGGCCACCACCAGCGGACGCGTGGACGTGCGCGTGTTCGCGGGCGACCACTTCTACCTCGGGCCGGAGCGGGAGGCCGTCGTCTCCGAGGTCCTGCGCCGCCTGGACCCGGCCCTGGCCGCAGCCCCCGGCCCCTGGCCGAGCACCCCCTGACCACGCCGCAGAACCTGGAGGACACCATTCCCGCCATCGACTACTACTCCCCGGGGGCCGAGTTCTTCGACCTCGTCGGCCACCGGCACATGGTCACCAGCACGCCCGCCCTGCGCGCGGCGCTGACCGGCCTGGACACCGCCCACGGCCCCGTCGTCGACATCGGCGCGGGCACCGGGCTGGTGNACTCGGCCGAGCCCTCGCCGAACATGCGCGCGATCCTCACCAGCCGCGTCTTCGCCGACCCCGACCTGCGCCGCCGCGTCACCGTGCTGCCCGAACCCGCCCAGGACCTGCCGCTGCCGGACTCGATCTCGGCCGCGGTCGTCTTCGGCGTGGCCGGGCACATCCCCCGCGCCGAACGCCTGGTCCTGTGGCGGCGCCTGGCCGAACGGCTCCCCCCGGGCGGCCCCGTGGTCGTGGAACTGATGGGGGTGGACACCCCCCGCTCCATCCCGTCCGTGCGCATGTGCCGGGAGACCGTGGGCGAGCAGACCTACGAGTGGTGGATGTCCGGCGAGCCCGCCGGGCCCGGGACCATGCGCTGGCGCACCCAGTGGCGGGTCTTCCGCGGCGGCGACCCGGTCCGCACCGTCGACGACGAGTACGACTGGGAGACCTTCGGCGTCGAGCGGCTGGCCGAGGAGTCCGGCCTGTCCGTGCGGCGCCTGCCCCGGACCGGCCGCGAGGCCACCCCGGAGATCGGGGTGCTGGTCAAGTGAGCACCGCACAGGACACCGCCCCGCGCACGCAGGCCGCGCCGCAGCCGGGGACCGGGCGCGCGCCCTCCCCGCTCGGCGTCCTCCTGGAACCCATCAGGGGGCGCGTCCGCGCGGCCGTGGTCCTCCAGGGCCTGGCCAGCGCGCTCGGCCTCGTCCCCCTGATCTGCCTGGCCGAGGCCGCCGCCGCGCTGCTCGCCGACGGGCCGACCGACACCGCCCTGGTGTGGACGCTGGTCGCGGTCGCGCTGGCCGGAGCCGCGGCCGCCCTGGTCGCGGGCACCGCCTCCACCCTGGTCGGCCACCTGGCCGACAACGACATGCAGCTGTCCGTGCGGCGCGCCCTGGCCCGCCACCTGGGGCGGGTCCCGCTGGGCTGGTTCTCCGGCCGCGGCTCTGGCCGGGTCAAGAAGGCCCTGCACGACGACATCGAGGACGTCCACTCCCTGGTCGCCCACACCCTGCCCGACCTGGCCGCCGTCGTGGCGGTCCCCGTCGTCGCCCTGGCCTACCTCGCCTCCGTGGACTGGCGCCTGACCCTGGTCGCGGTGCTGCCGGTGGCCGTGGGCGTGCTGCTGTTCGCGCGGGCCATGGCCGGGTCGATGAAGAAGATGTCCGAGTACGCCGAGGCGATGGGCGCGATCAACACCGCGGCCGTGGAGTTCGTCGACGGCATCCAGGTGGTCAAGCACTTCGGCGGCCACCGCAGGGCCCACGAGCGCTTCACCCGGGCCGCCGACGCCTTCGCCGACTTCTTCGTCTCCTGGTCGCGCGCCACCACCCCGGTCACGGTCGCCTCCTTCCTGGTGCTGTCCGCGCCCACGGTCACCGTCACCGTGGTGGCGGCCGGGGCGGGCTTCGCCGCCCTGGGCTGGAGCGAACCCGTCTCGGTGGTGGCCTTCGCCCTGCTGGCCCCGGCGCTGTGCGCGCCGATGAACGTGATCGGCTCGCGGGTGCAGCAGATCCAGACGGCGCGGGCCGCCGCGGGACGGGTCCGCGACCTGCTCGCCACCCCGCCCCTGCCCGAGGGCTCCGGCGGGGGGCCGCGGGGCGCCCGCGTGGTCTTCGACGGGGTGCGCTTCGCCTACCCGGCCCAGGACGGCGCCGAGGGGGGAGAGGCGGGCGAGGAGGTCCTGCGCGGCGTGGACCTGGCCTTGGAACCGGGGACCGTGACCGCCCTGGTCGGCCCGTCCGGCGCGGGCAAGACCACCCTGGCCACCCTGCCCGCGCGCTTCGCCGACGTCACGGCGGGCGCGGTCACCGTGGGCGGGGCGGACGTGCGCGACATCCCCACCGAGGAGCTGTACCGCACGGTCGGCTTCGTGTTCCAGGACGTGCGGCTGCTGCGGGAGACCGTGGCCGACAACATCGCCATGGGCCGCCCCGGGGCGACCCGCGGGGAGGTGGAGGAGGCCGCCCGCGCCGCGCGCGTCGCCGAGCGGATCGAGGCGCTGCCGCGCGGCTACGACTCCGTGGTGGGCGAGGACGCCGACCTGTCCGGCGGCGAGGCCCAGCGGGTCTCCATCGCCCGCGCCCTGCTCGCCGACACCCCCGTGCTGGTCCTGGACGAGGCCACCGCCGCCGTGGACCCGGTGTCGGAGGCGGCCATCCAGGACGCCCTCAGCGAACTGGCCCGGGGCCGCACGGTCCTGGTGGTCGCGCACCGGCTGAGCACCGTGGCCGGGGCCGACCTCATCGCGGTCATGGACGAGGGGCGCGTGGTGGAGCGCGGCACCCACGGCGAGCTGCTGGCGCGCGGCGGCCGGTACGCCGACCTGTGGCGCGCCCAGCACCCCGACGCCAGCGACGGGGAAGCCAGAGACGGCGGCGTCCGAGGCGAAGGCGCGCCCGACGGGGACGCGCCCAGCAGGGACACCAGCGACGGCGTCCGTGCCGGGGACGCGCCCGACGGGGACGCGCCCAACAGGGACGTCCGCACCGGAGGTGTCCCCGGTGAAGGCACCCGCGGCGGGGACCTGTTCCACGGAGACGCCCGCGAGGGCGGCGCGTCCGAGAGGGACGCCAGCGACGGGGACGCACGAGACGAACCGGGAGAAGACCAGTGATCCGAGCCTTCCTCAAGGCCCTGGGCCCCGAGCAGGCCGGGCCCATGCGCGCGAGCCTCGCCCTCACCACCGTCGTCTCGGCCCTCCAGGGCGTGCTGTTCGCCCTGCTGGTGCCCGTGCTGACCCACCTCCTGGGCCCCGACCCGGACCGGGCCTGGCCCTGGACGGCAGTGCTGCTCGCCGCCACCGCCGCCTACGCGGTCCTGCGCGCGGGCAGCCTGTACCTCAACTTCCGCGTCGGCGGCGCGCTCTC
>ANAW01000179.1:0-5370 GCA_000340945.1 Nocardiopsis synnemataformans DSM 44143
GCCGGGTCGGGGAACTCAACCGCCTCGCCACCGACGGCGTCTCCCGGGCCACCAGCCTGCCCGTGCACCTGTACCCGCCCCTGGCCGACGCGGTGGTCACCCCCGTCGTCTCGGTCCTGGCCCTGTTCGTGTGGGACTGGCGGATCGCACTCGCCGCCGCCGCCTGCCTGCCCCTGCTGTGGATGGTCTTCACCCTGTCCGGGGAGGCGGTCGGGCGCAACGACGCCGCACGCGACGCCGTCACCGACGAGGCGGCCGACCGGGTCCTGGAGTACGCCCGCGCCCAGCCCGTGCTGCGGGCCTTCGGGCGGACGGACAAGGGCGGCGAACGGCTCGACGCGGCGCTGGAGGCCGAGCACGGAGCCGCCCGCCGACTGCTGCTGCGCGCGGTCCCCGCCCTGCTCTGCTACTCCTTCGCCGTGCGGCTGGCCTTCGGCCTGCTCCTGGTGACCACCGTGTTCCTCGCGCTCGGCGGCACCCTCGACGCGCCACTGGCGGTCGCGCTGCTCGTGCTCGCGGCCAGGTTCGTCCACCCCCTGTCCGGCGCGGCCGACCAGGGCGCCGCGCTGAGGATGGCGACGAACGGGCTCGACCGGATCAACGCCGTCCTCGACGCCCGGCCCCTCCCCGAGCCGGACGCTCCCGTCCCGCCCCGGGGCGCGGACGTGGAGTTCGACGACGTGTCCTTCTCCTACGCCCCGGACGGGCCCCGTGTTCTGGACGGGGTCTCCTTCCGGGCCGAACCCGGGACGCTCACCGCCCTGGTCGGGCCCTCGGGCTCCGGCAAGACCACGGTGGCCCGGCTGCTGGCCCGCTTCCACGACGCCGACGCGGGCAGCGTGCGCCTCGGCGGTGTCGACGTGCGCTCGGTCGGCAGCGAGGAGCTGTCCCGGCACGTGGCGATGGTCTTCCAGGACGTGTACCTGTTCGACGCGAGCATCGCCGAGAACGTGCTTCTGGCCGACCCCGGGGCCACCCGCGAGGACCTGGACCGGGTGGCCGCCGCCTCCGGCCTCGACGCGGTGGTGGCCGAGCTTCCGGACGGCTGGGACACCCGCGTCGGCGAGGGCGGCGCCTCGCTCTCGGGAGGGCAGAAGCAGCGGGTCTCCATCGCCCGCGCCCTGCTCAAGGACGCGCCGGTCGTCGTCCTGGACGAGGCCTCGGCCGCCCTGGACGCGGAGAACGAGGCGCTGCTGACCGCGACCGCCGTCTCCCTGGCGCGGGAACGCACGGTGCTCGTCATCGCGCACCGGCCCGCCACCGTGGCCGCCGCGGACCGGGTGGTCTTCCTCGACGCCGGTCGCGTCGCCGAGACCGGGACACCGGCCGGACTCCTCGCCGCGGGAGGGCGCCACGCCGAGTTCGCCCGTGCGCGCGAGCGGGCCCGGGGCTGGAGGCTGACCGCCGAACCGTCCTGACCGAGGCCGATCGCCCGACCTGGGCCGACCGTCCGGCCTGGGCCGACCGTCCTACCGGCGCAGGTCGGCACCGGTCGCCCTGAACGGCACTGTCCCGAACCCGCCCGCGCGGACCCGCTTCACCCGCAGTGATCTTGTACTTATAGCGAGGTTCGAGTGCCCAAACTCGCTATAAGTACAAGATCACCGCAGGTCAGAACCCTTGCATCACACCAGCAGCGTTTCCGGCCAACCCGTTGTTCACCCCGAACCCCGCCCGCAACGGCACACCGCCGTGCGCGGACCGCCCCGAACCCCGCCCGCGACGGCACACCGCCGTGCGCGGACCGCCCCCCGCCATCCCCTTTCCCCTCCGTTCCCCTGAGGAGACGACGCACATGACCGCATCCGCGCACGAGGAGTCCGGCTCCGCCAACCCGCCGCCGGTGGAGTTCCCCGTGGCCCGCTCCTGCCCCTTCTCCCCGCCGGAGGCCTACGAGGGGATGCGCGCCGCCGCACCCCTCACCCGGGTCACGATCCCCAGCGGCAAGCAGGCCTGGCTCCTCACCCGCTACGACGACGTGCGCGCCGCGCTGTCCCACCCCGCCTCCAGCTCCGACGCCCGCCACCCCGCGTTCCCGGCCCTGGGCAAGGGCGAACAGGCGGTCGCCGCCGACCTGCGCCCCTTCATCCGCATGGACCCGCCCGACCACACCCGCGTCCGCCGCATGCTCGTGGGCGAGTTCACCGTGCGCCGGGTGCGCGAGATGCGTCCGGAGATCGAGCGGATCTGCGCCGAGCAGGTCCGCCACCTGCTCTCCCTGCCGACCCCCGCCGACCTGGTCGGCGAGTACGCCAACCGGGTGTCCACGACCGTCATCTGCCGCCTGCTCGGCGTCCCCCTGGAGGACCTGGAGTTCTTCCGGCGCATCACCACGGTCTCGGGCGGACGCGACAGCACCGAGGAGGAGGTGGGCGCCGCGCTCGCCGACCTGTTCGGGCTGATCAACCGGCTCATCGACGAGAAGGCCGACGACCCGCAGGACGATCTCATCAGCCGCCTGGTCACCGGCCCCCTGGCGCGCGGGGAGATCACCCGCCAGTCCCTGCTCTCCCAGATCGGCATCACCCTCAACGCCGGGCACGAGACCTCGCGCAACATGATCCCGCTCGCGGCGCTGGCGCTCCTGGACCACCCCGACCAGCTGGCCCTGCTGCGCGAGGACCCCTCGCTGTGGCCGGGCGCGGTGGACGAACTCCTGCGCTACCTGTCGGTGGCCGACGTCATCACCCTGCGTGTGGCCACCGAGGACATCCCCCTGGACGGGGCCACCATCCCGGCGGGCGACGGCTACATCGCGCTGCTCGGCGCGGCCAACCGCGACCCCGCGGCCTTCCCCGACCCCGGAAAGCTGGACGTGACCCGCCAGCAGAGGGGCCACGTCGCCTTCGGCTACGGCACCCACCAGTGCGTGGGGCAGAACCTGGGGCGCCTGGAGATCGAGGTGGCCCTGCGGACGCTGTTCGAGCAGGTGCCCACCCTGCGCCGGGCCGTCCCGCTGGAGGAGCTGCCCCAGCGCTCGGCCTCGGCGATCTTCGGGCTGGAGGAGGTGCCGGTGTCGTGGTGAATCCCGACCGCGACCGGCCCGGGGAGCCGCTCGGCCCCGACCGGCCGGGGAAACCGCCCGAACCCGGCCCGACGCACGGAAGCCCTCCGGAAGCGGCGCCACCCGGTTCCGGTCCGTCCGAACCCGGTCCGCTGAGCGGGAGCCCCTCGGTAACCGCTCCGCCCGAACCCGCTGCGCCTCACGGGAGCCCGCCGGAGACGGTACCGCCCGCGTCCGCTCCGCTGCGCCTGCACGCCGACACCGGTGCGTGCGCCGGAGCCGGACAGTGCGTCCGGGCCGCCCCCGACCTCTTCGACCAGGACGACGACGGCCTGGTGGTCCTGCTCCGCGCCGACGTTCCCGAACAGGCCCGCGAGCGCGCCCTGACGGCGGCCGACTGGTGCCCCTCGGGCGCCGTCAGCGCCCGCGAGACGTCCCCGACCCCGCGTCGGGACACCATCCCCCGGGCCGTGCCAGCCACGGCCCCGACCCGAAAGGCCCGACGATGAGACGACGATCCCTCCTGGCCGGTGCGTGCGCACTGGCCCTGGTCGCGACCGGCTGCGGCGGCGGAGGGGAGCGGACCGCCGCCTCCGCGGAGGCGGCCCTGCGCTACGCCGCGGTGGGGGCGCCCGCCGCCACCACCCACGACCCGCACGGACGGGTCGGCAACGAGGCCGACTACCTGCGCTTCGCCATGCTCTACGACGTCCTCACCGTCACCGACGAGCAGGGCGCGGTCCAGCCGCGCCTGGCCACGGCGTGGGAGCCGGTGGACGGCGACCTCACCCGCTGGCGCGTCACCCTGCGCGACGACGCCGCCTTCTCCGACGGGCAGCCCGTCACGGCCGACGACGTCCTGTTCTCGCTGCGCCGCATCCAGGGCAAGGGCGCGGAGAACAACGGCCGCCTGTCCATGTTCGACCTGGAGTCCTCCAGCGCGAGCGGCGAGCACGAGCTGGAACTGGTCACCCACCAGCCCTACGCCGAGGTCGGGCTGGCCCTGGCCTCCCTCACCTTCGTCGTCCCCGAGGGCAGCGAGGACATCACCGAACCCGTCGTGGGCTCCGGTCCCTTCGTCCTGGACGAGGGCGACGACACCACCTCCGTCCTGAGCCGCAACGACGACTGGTGGGGCGAGACTCCCGGGTACGAGAGGCTGGAGATCACCGCCATGCCCGACCCGGCCGCGCGCGCCGCCGCCGTCGCCTCCGGGCAGGCCGACGTCGCGGGGAGCGTGGCACCGGCCACCGCCCAGCAGTACGCCGACGGCGGCGAGGTCGAGGTGGTCACCCGGCCCGGGGGCGTCAACTACCCCCTGGTCATGGACATGGAGACCGAACCCTTCGACGACCCCGCCGTGCGCGAGGCGGTCAAGCTGGCCCTGGACCGCGAGCAGCTCGTGGAGACCGTGTTCCTGGGCTACGGGGAGCCCGGCGCCGACGTCCTCAGCCCCCTGGAGCCCTTCGCTCCGGACGCGCCCCCGGTGGAGCGCGACCTGGACCGGGCGCGCGCACTGCTGGAGGAGGCCGGGCACGGCGACGGGGTGTCGCTCACCCTGCACGCCACCAACTCCTACCCCGGTATGGAGGAGGCCGCCGTGCTGGTCTCCGAGCAGCTCGCCGAGGCCGGGATCGAGGTCGGGATCGAGGTGGGAGCCCCCGACACCTACTGGACCGAGGTCTGGAACGTCGAACCCTTCTACCTCAACAGCCTCGGCGGCAACGGCTTCGTGGACTTCTCCCGGATGGCGCTGCTCGCGGAGGGCCCCATCAACGAGACCGGCTGGAACGACCCCGAGTGGGACGCCGACTTCGCCGAGGCCCTGGCCACCGAGGACGAGGCCGAGCGCCACGCAGCCCTGGGCGACCTCCAGCAGCGCATCGCCGACGAGGGCGGCTACGTGGTCTGGGGCGTGGGCGACGGCATCGACCTCACCGCACCGGGCGTGACCGGCCTGCCCACCGGCCCCGGGTTCCACCGGCTGCGCGTCGAACAGGTCGGGGTGCCGGGCTGATGGATCCGACCCCCGCGGCGCCGCCCGGCGCCGCGCCGCGGACGCGGGGAACGGGCACCGCCCTGCTCCTCGCGTCCGCGCGGGCCCTGCTCCTGCTGCTGGCGGTGTCGGCCGCGGTCTTCGCCGCCACCGAGCTGCTGCCGGGCGACGCCGCCCAGCTGCGTGCGGTCCCCGGTGCGGAGCAGGAGGAGGTCGACCGGCTGCGCGAGGAACTGGGCCTGGACGCGCCCGCCTGGCTGCGCTACGCCGCGTGGGCGGGCTCCCTGGCCACCGGCGACCTCGGGGTCTCCCTGGTCAACGGGCGGCCCGTCGCCGACGCTCTCCTCCAGCGGCTGGCCGCCACGTTCGC
>ANAW01000180.1:0-429 GCA_000340945.1 Nocardiopsis synnemataformans DSM 44143
CGCAGGGGCGGGGGCGCGCCGACCGCGTTCCTGACCGGAGGCGCCGCCCTGCCCTCGGCCGTGGTGGCCAGCGGCCTGGCCGCGCTGCTCTCCGGGGCGCTGGGCCTGGTCCCGCCGGTGTCGCTGCTGCCCCCGGGCAGGCCGCCCACGGACAGCCCCGAACTGCTGGTCCTGCCGGTGCTGTCCCTGGCGCTGCCCACCGCCCTGTTCGGCGCGAGCCTGCTCTCGGGCGCGGTGGCCGACGCCCTGCGCCGCCCCCACGTGGCCGACTCCCGGCGCCGGGGCAGCCCCGCCTGGCGGGTCGCGGCCGTGGACGTGCTGCCCTTCCTGCTCGCCCCCCTCACCCGCGTCCTGGCCGTCAGCGCGGGCGGGCTCGTGGCCGCCGCGACCGTGGTGGAGACCCTCTTCGGCTACCCCCGGCTCGGGTCC
>ANAW01000181.1:0-8306 GCA_000340945.1 Nocardiopsis synnemataformans DSM 44143
CCCCGCGTCCTGGCCGTCAGCGCGGGCGGGCTCGTGGCCGCCGCGACCGTGGTGGAGACCCTCTTCGGCTACCCCGGGCTCGGTTCCCTCCTGGTCGCCTCCCTGGCCTCGCGCGACCTGCCCGTGGTCCAGGCCACGGCGGTGTTCGCGGCGGCGGTCGTCCTGGCGGGCCTGCTCGCGGCCGACGCCGTCGCTGCCGTGGTCGATCCTCGAGGAAGGAAGCCGTGAGCCGCGCGCTGTTCCCCGTCCTGCTCGTCGCGGTGCTGGCCGCCGCGCTCCTGGGGCACTGGCTGGCGCCCCACGACCCCACCGAGCCCCTCGGCGTGGCCTGGCAGGGGCCCGCACCCGGCCACCCGCTGGGAACCGACGCCCTGGGCCGCGACGTGTGGTCGCGCGTGCTCGCCGGGGGAGGGGAGCTGCTGGCCGTCTCGGTGGCGGCGGCCGTGTGCGCCTCCGTCGTCGGCGTCGTCGGCGGGCTGGCCGCGGGCTGGGCCGCGGGCGCGGTCGACCGCGTGCTCACCGCGGCGGCCGACCTCATGCTGGCCGTCCCCTCGCTGCTGCTGGCCCTGGTCGCGGCGGTCGCGCTGCCCGGCCGGACGGCCGTCGTGGTCGCCACGGTGTGCGGCGGGGCGCCGCTCACCCTGCGCGTGGTCCGCGACGCCGTCCGCTCGGTGCGCGCGTCGGGGTACGTGGAAGCGGCCCTGTGCCGGGGAGAGCGCCCGGCGCCGATCCTGTTCCGGGAGGTCCTGCCCGCCGTGCGCGGGCTGGTCGCCGCCGACCTGGGGCTGCGGCTCGTGGTGGCCCTCCAGGTCGCCTCGGCGCTGGGCGTCCTGGGCTTCGGCGCCTCCCCTCCGGCGCCCGACTGGGCGCTGATGCTCCGCGAGAACATGGCCGGCGCGGCGATGAACCCCTGGGCCGTGGCCGCACCGGCCGCCGCCCTGGGCGCGACCACGGTCGTCCTCGCCCTGTCCGCCCAGTTCTCCCCGCGCCGCGACGGCGTCCGGCCCCGGTGGCGGGGCCCCGCGAGAAGGAAGAAGGAGGCCCTCGGTGGGTCCGGTGGATTCGGTGGTTGAGGACGGGGGGCTGAGCGCCCTGGGGATCCGTGTGCGGAACCTGGAGGGGAGGACGGTTGTCGGACCGGTGGACCTGCGCGTGCCGGACGGGCGGGTCCTGGCGGTCATGGGCGGGTCCGGCGGCGGTAAGACGAGCGCCGTCCTGGCCGCCCTCGACGCCCTGCCGCCCGGGCTCGTGCGCGAGGCCGGGGAGGTGCGCTGGAACGGGACGCCGATCCCCGTCGGGCGTGCGGCGCGCCGCTGGCGGCTGGCCCACGCCGGGATCCTCGGCCAGGACCCGGCCTCGGACCTGCACCCCCTGCGCACGGTGTTCGCGCTGGTGGCGGAGGGGCTGCCGGGCTCCGGAGGCCGGGACGCGCGGCGGGCCGTGCGCGGCGTGCTCGCGGACCTGGGCCTGGACCCCGACGCCGTGGGGCGGCGCCGCCCGCACGAACTCTCCGGCGGGCAGGCCCAGCGCGTGGCGCTGGCCAGGGCGGTCGTGGGCGGCCCCCGCGTTCTGGTGCTGGACGAACCCACCAGCGGCCTCGACCCCGCCACGGTGGAGCTGGTGGTGCGGGTGCTGGAGCGGCGGCGCGGGCGGCCCGGCCGGGTGACGATCGTGGTCACGCACGACCGCGCCTTCGCGGACCGCGTGGCCGACGACCGCCTCGTGCTGGGCAGCGTTCCGGACGCGCGGGATGCGGACGCGGGGCGCGCCGCCCCCTCCGGCGACTCCTCGGGCGGCGCCGAGGTGCTCGGGCTCCGGGACGTGCGCGTGACCGCGCCCGGCGGACGGGAACTGATCGCCGGGGCGGACCTGTCGGTGCGCCGCGGCGAGTGCGTCGCGGTCCTGGGCCCCTCCGGAAGCGGCAAGTCCACGCTGCTGCGCGCCGTCGCCGGGCTGCACCCGCCCGTCTCGGGGAGCATGGCCCTGAACGGCGCTTCGCTGCCGCCGCGCCTGCGGGACCGGGACCGGCCGCTGCTGCGCACGGTCCAGTTCGTCGGGCAGGACCCCGTGGGGGCGCTGAACCCCGCCCACCGGGTGGGCTCGGCGCTGGCCCGCCCCGCCCGCGTGCTCCTGGGGCTCTCGCGCGCTGAGGCCCGCGCCCGCGTCCCCGACCTCCTCGCGCGGGTCGGCCTGCCCGGCAGCGTCGCCGACGCCCACCCCGGGCGGCTCTCCGGCGGGCAGCGCCAGAGGGTGGCCATCGCCCGCGCCCTGGCCGCGCGCCCCGCCCTCCTGCTGGCCGACGAGGTGACCTCGGCCCTGGACGCGGCGAGCGCCCGCACGGTCCTGGAGCTGCTGGACTCCCTGCGCGAGGAGCACGGGCTGGCCGTGCTCCTGGTCACCCACGACCGCGACGTCGCCGCCCGCGCCGACCGGGTGCTCACCCTGGACCCCGAGCGCCGGGCGCTGAACCCCGAGGGCCTCACCGTCTCCTGAGCAGCCCGGGCACGCACCGCTTCCGGCACCCACCGCGCCGGAGGCACGTCCATCCCGGTGCCCGTGCTCCCTGCTCCCAGGCACCTGCCCCCCTGGGGGCAGGTCCGTCCCGGCGTCACCCGCTCTCCCGGCGTCGGCACGCCTTCCGGGGCGGTCAGGACGGCACGCGGGGGAGTGGCGGGGCTCACCCAAGCGAGTGGCGTGGGCCTCCCGGGCGGAACCCGTCCCGACCGCGTCCTCGGCGGCCGGGACCCCCGGGGCAAACCGGGTATCCCCTTCCCCGCAGGGTTTCCGCGTTCCCGCGCGCGGCGGCCCGGCGCCCCCTCTGTCCCGCTCTGTCCCTGTTCGGCGGGGAATGGGGGGATCAATAATGAAAACGGTTGTCATATGCTTCTCTGGTCCGCCGAGGCGTCCGCGCGCCGCGGCGGCCTCCCCGCCCCCGACCCGGAAGAACCGCCGTGCACCTGCGCAAGATCCCTCCCGGCGCCTGCCTGGCCGCCGCCTCCGCCCTCCTGCTGACCGCCTGCTTCCCCTCCGGTGGTAACGCCGCCTCCGAGGAGGACGGGCGCATCGCGGTGGCGATGATGCAGCCGCCCAGGTCGGCCCTGTCCCCGCTCACCGACGACGCCTTCAAGCTCTCCCGCTGGAGCACCGCCGAGACCCTCGTCGTCCTGGACGAGGTCGGCGACCCCCAGCCCGGCCTGGCCACCGAGTGGACCCAGGTCGACGACACCACCTGGACCTTCACCGTCCGCGACGGGGTGACCTTCCACGACGGCACGGAGCTGACCGCCGACGTGGCCGCCCACTCCCTGGAGTACGCCGCGCAGGCCTCGCCCAAGCCGCGCATCCTCGACGGCGTCGAACTCGGGATCGAGGCCGAGGGCGACACCGTCACCGTCACCACCGCCGAGGCCGACCCGCTCGTCCCGCAGCGCCTGTCCTCGCCGCAGCTGTCGATCCTGGCCGAGAGCGCCTACGAGGGCGGCACGGTCGACCCGGTCGGCACCGGCTCGGGCCCCTTCGAGCTGGTCGAGGTCAACGGCACCACCTCCGCGAGCCTGGACCGCTACGACGGCTACTGGGGCGAGGCGGCCCTGGCCCCGGGCATCGACGTCAGCTTCGTGCCCGACGGCACCGCCCGCGCCGCCGCCCTGCGCACCGGCGAGGCCGACATCGTGGAGGCCGTGCCCACGTCCCAAGCCGCCCTGCTGGACCAGGAGCTCATCACCGAGGTGCCCATGCCGCGCACCAACACCCTCTACCTCAACACCCAGGACGGGCCCTTCACCGACCCCGGCCTGCGCGCCGCCGCACGCGAGGCCATCGACCGGCAGGTGCTGGTGGACGGCGTCTACGAGGAGCGCGCGGACGTGGCCGAGGGACTCCTGGGCCCCGCGCTGCCCTGGGCCGCCGACCGCCCCGAACGAGAGAATGCCACCGAGGCCGCCGACCCCGACGGCGCCGCCATCACCCTGGCCACCTTCACCGACCGCGCCGAGCTGCCCGAGGTCGCCACCGTCCTGGAGCAGCAGCTGGAGGACGCCGGGTTCGAGGTCGAACAGGTCGTGCGCGAGTACGCCAACATCGAGGAGGACGCCCTCAACGGCGAGTTCGACGCGTTCATCCTCTCCCGGGCGACCGTCCTGGACTCCGGCGACCCCGTCGCCTACATGACGAGCGACTTCTCCTGCGAGGGCTCCTTCAACATCGCCCAGCTGTGCGACGAGGAGGTGGACGCGGCGCTGGAGGAGGCAGAGCGGACCCCGGCGGGCGAGGAGCGGCGCGCCGCGATCCTGGAGGCCGAGGCGGCCGTCCTGGCCACCGACGCCGCCATCCCCATGCTGCACGAACGCGTCATCCAGGGCGACGCCGCGAACGTCGTGGACTCGGCCAAGGACCCGCGCGAGCGCCTGCTCGTCACCCCGCGGACCCGGCTGAACTGATGGACGCCGCCGCCCCTGACCGCACCGGCGCTCTTGATCACACCGAGCCCCCCGGCCGCACCGCAGCTCCCGACCGCGCCGGAGCCCCCGACCGCACCGATGCCCGCGGGGCCGGGTGGCTCCTGCCCCTGGTCTCCCGCGTCGCCGCCCTGGTCCTGGTCACGGTCGTCGTCGGACTCCTGCCCTGGCTGTCCGGGCGCGACCCCGCCCTGTCGGTGCTGCGCGCCCGCTCGGCCGAGCAGGCGCCCACGCCCGAGGTGCTCGACGCCATCCGCGAGGACCTCGGCCTGGCCGACGGCCCCGCGGTGACGCTCGCCCGCTGGTTCGGCGGCGTCCTCCAGGGCGACCTCGGCCGCTCCTGGGTCTCCGACGCGCCCGTGCTGCCCTCGGTCGTCTCGGCCATTGGCGTGTCCCTGACGGTCATGGGCGCCGCGCTCGCCGTCGCCCTGCTCGTCGCGGCCGCGCTGTGCGCCCCCGCGCTGGTGCGCGGGGCGCGCGGCACCCCGCGCCCGGGCGGGTCGGGCAGCGGGGCCGCCGCCGCGATGCTCACTGCCCTGCCCGAGTTCCTCGTCGCCGTCCTGCTCATGGTCTCGCTCTCGGTGTGGCTGGGCTGGCTGCCGCCCTACGGCTGGCAGGGGCCGGTGAACCTCGTGCTCCCGGCCCTGGCGCTGGGCCTGCCCGCGGGCGGGCTGCTGGGACGGCTGCTCGACGACGCCCTGCCCGCCGTCCTCACCGAGCGCTGGGTGGGTCTGTGGACGGCCTCGGGCTGCTCCCCGGCCGTCATCGCCGCCGCGGCCCTGCGCCGGGCCACCCCCGCACTCATACCCCAGTTCGCCATGGTCGTCGTCGGCCTGACCGGCGGCGCCGTCGCGGTCGAGACGGTCTTCGCCGTCCCCGGGATCGGCCGCACCGCCCTGGGCGCCGCCCAGTCCCAGGACCTGCCGCTGCTCCAGGGTTCCGTGCTCGGCCTGGTGCTGCTCGGCACCGCGGCCGGGATCGCCGCCCAGGCCGCGCGCCGCCTCCTGCTGGGCCCCGGCCTGCACGACGCGGCCCTGACCCTGCCCCCGCCGCCCACGGCCCCTGCGGGAGCCGTGCGCCGCGCGGCGCCAGCGGTGTGCGCGGCGCTGATCCTGGCGGTGTGCCTGTGGGGCCTGACCCGCGACGCCATGACCGTCCAGGTGGCCGAACGCCTCGCCGCGCCCTCCTGGGACCACCCCCTGGGCACCGACGCGGTCGGCCGCGACGTCCTGGCCCGGCTCGGGCACGGCGCCCTGGCCACCGTGGGCACCGCGGCGCTGGTGTGCCTGGCCAGCCTGGCCGTCGCCCTGCTGGTCGGGTTCGCCCCGGCGCTGTCGGCGGGCGCCTCGGAGATGGCCAACGCCCTGCCCCCGGTGATCGCCGGAATCCTGGTGGCCGCCATCGCCGGGCCCGGCCCCCTCGGCGCCGCCGTGGCCGTGGCCCTGGTCTCCTGGCCCCCGCTCGCCGCGCACACCTCCGCGCTGGTCCAGGAGACGCGCGCGGCCGCCTACCTGACCGCGCAGCGGGCCCTGGGCGCCGACTCCCGGTGGATCCTGGTCCGGCACGTCCTGCCCGCGGTCCTGGGGCCGGTGACCCGCCACGCCGTGCTGCGCCTGCCGGGCATCGCGCTGGCCATCGCCTCGCTCGGCTTCCTCGGGCTGGGTTCGCAGCCGCCCTCGGCCGAGTGGGGCCTGAGCCTGTCGGAGTCCCTGGCCTACGTGGAGCGCGCGCCCCTGGCGGCCCTCGCTCCGGCCGCCATGCTCCTGCTGCTGGCCGCGTTCGCCGTCTCCTCGTCCACGCTTCCCCGGGGCGCGTGGACGCCCTCGCGGCGGAGGCCCCGTCCCGCCGCGGCCGCACCATCCCGGGGAGCCCTGACGTGACCTCCTCCCCTCTGACGCGGGCGGACTCCTCCCGCGGGCCGCGCGAGTGCGGCGGGCGGCGGTCCGCCCCGGGCGCGGAGCCGCGTCCGCCGTCCCGCTCCGCAGGGGCCCGGTCCCTCCCCCCGACCCGAAAGTCGAACTCTCCTCGGAAGGATGCAGATGAGCGGTGAGGCCCTGCTGTCGGTCCGCGACCTGCGGGTCACCCTGCCCGGACGGCGAGGGGGCGGGGTCCGCGCCGTGCGCGGGCTCTCCTTCGACGTGCGCCCCGGCGAGGTGCTCGCGCTGGTGGGGGAGTCGGGGGCCGGGAAGTCGGTCACCGCCCGCGCCGTCCTGGGCATGGCGCCCTCCGGCGCCTCCGTCAGCGGAAGCGTCCGCCTGCACGGACATGAACTGGTCGGCGCCCCGCCCGCGGTCCTGCGGCCCTTGCGCGGGCGGCGGATGTCCCTGGTGCCCCAGGACGCGCTCGCGGTGCTCAGCCCCGTGCACACCGTGGGCGCCCAGCTCGTGCGCGCCCTGCGCTCCGTGCGCCGGATGAGCCGGGCCTCGGCGTGGGAGCGGGCGGTGGCCGCTCTGGACCGGGTCGGCATCCCCGACGCCGCCCGGCGCGCGCACGCCTACCCGCACGAGTTCTCCGGCGGCATGCGCCAGCGGGCGGTCATCGCGATGGCCACGGTCAACGAACCCGACCTGGTGTTCGCCGACGAGCCCACGACCGCGCTCGACCCCAGGATGCAGGCCCGGATGCTGGAACTGCTGTGCGGGCTGCGGGAGCGGACCGGCACCGCGGTCGTCCTGGTCACCCACGACCTGGGCGTCGTCGGCGGCTACGCCGACCGGGTGGTGGTCGTCTACGCCGGGCGCCACGTCGAGTCGGGTCCGGTGGGGCCGGTCCTGACCCGGCCCCGCGCCCCCTACACCGCGGGCCTGGTCGCCGCGCTGCCCCGGCCCGGGGCCGCGGACCGCCGCCTCCCCGCCATCGCCGGAACGCCGCCCTCGTCGGAGGCGCTGCCCGGCGGCTGCGCCTTCGCGCCCCGCTGTCCGCTGGCAGAGGACCGGTGCCACGCCGAGGAACCCTCACCCGTGGCGGCGGGGGATTCGGGCAGGCTGGTCTCCTGCCACCGCTGGCAGGACCTGCCCGACCCGGCGTCCTCCCTGTTCACGGACACCGCGTGACCGGAAGGGCTCACCGGATCCGGCGCTGTTCGGCGTGATCTTGTACTTGTAGCGAGGTTCGAGCGCCAACCTCGCTACAAGTACAAGATCACCGCAGGTCAGGACCCTTACGTCACACCGGCAGCGTTTCCGGCCAGCCCGCCGGGCCCGTTACGGAGACAACCGCGGTACCGGTCCCGGCGTGGGCGCTCGCGGTACCGGCTCCTGCGGGGGCACCCGCGCCACCGGCGCCCCGCACCGCGGCGGGAGCACCGCACACACCACGAGGAAGGACGACATGACCACCCCACCGCTGCTGAGCGTGCGCGACCTGGTGGTGCGCTACCCGGGCCGCACCCGGCGGGCCGCCCCGGTGACGGCCGTCGACGGGATCTCCTTCGACATCCGTGCGGGGGAGACGCTCGCCCTGGTCGGGGAGTCGGGGTGCGGCAAGTCCAGCACCGCCGCCGCCGTGATCGGACTGCGCCGCCCCCAGGGCGGAACGGTGCGCTTCGAGGGCCGGGAGCTGACCGCCATGGGCGAGCGGGAACTGCGCGCCCTGCGCCCCGCGCTCCAACCGGTCTTCCAGGACCCCTACGGCTCACTCAGCCCGCGCCTGCGCGTGCGCGACGCCGTCGCCGAACCCCTGCGCATCCACGGCCGCTGGGACCGCGCGACCGGTCCCGCCCGGGTGGCCGAACTGCTGGAGAAGGTCGGGCTGGACCCCGCGCACGGCGACCGGCTGCCGCACGAACTCTCCGGCGGGCAGTGCCAGCGCGTGGGGATCGCCCGCGCGCTGGCCTGCGAGCCGCGGCTG
>ANAW01000182.1:0-952 GCA_000340945.1 Nocardiopsis synnemataformans DSM 44143
CGCGCCGGGGTGCTCAACCTGCTCACCGGCCTCCAGGACGAACTGGGGCTGGGCTACCTGTTCATCTGCCACGACTTGGCGCTCGTCGGGCACGTCGCGCACCGCGCGGCGGTCATGCGCGAGGGGCGGCTGGTGGAGACCGGCCCCGCCCAGCAGGTCTGCTCCGACCCCGCCGACCCCTACACCCGCGAACTGGTGGAGGCCCTCCCGGCCTTCCCCGGCGCCTCCCGGGACCGGCCGCTGCCGAGCGCCTCGTGAGCCGGGAACGACCGCCCCGCGGGCACGGGAACAGGAGTGGAAACGAAAGCGGAAACGGGGACGAAAACGGAAGCGGGGACAGGAGCGGAAACGAAAGCGGGAGCGGGAACGGAAACGGAAGCGGGGACAGGGGCGGGAACGGAAGCGGAAACGAAAGCGGGAGCGTGAATGAAAGCGGGAACAGGAGCGGAAACGCCCTGTCCCGGACCACCGCGCGCGGGGCCGCGGCGCTGCGCGACGTGTGCGGCCTGCCCGCGCTGCCCCTGCTGCTGGTCGGCTCGCAGTTCGCGTTCAACGTCGGCTTCTTCGCGGTCCTGCCCTACCTCGCCGACCACCTCGGCGGCGCCCTGGGCCTGGCCGGGTGGCTGGTCGGCCTCGTGCTGGGCCTGCGCACCTTCAGCCAGCAGGGATTGTTCGTGGTGGGCGGCACGCTCACCGACCGGTTCGGGGCGCGCCCGGTGGTGCTGGCGGGCTGCGCGCTGCGCGTCGCCGGGTTCTGCTGGCTCGGCTTCGCGCAGGGCACCGGGTCGGTCATCGCCTCGGTCCTGCTCATCGGCTTCGCCGCCGCGCTGTTCTCCCCGGCCGTGGAGACCGAGATCGTGCGCCAGGCCGTGCGGCACGAGCGGCGGACCGGTGAGCCCCGCACCCGGATGCTCGCCCTGTTCTCCGTCGCGGGACAGGCGGGGACCCCCCC
>ANAW01000183.1:0-630 GCA_000340945.1 Nocardiopsis synnemataformans DSM 44143
TACAGCGGCTACCTGCTGGCCTACAACCAGCTCTACCTGGCCCTGCCCGCGGAGGTGGAGCGCGCGACCGGCTCCCAGACGGCGCTGGGCTGGCTGCTGGCCTGGGCGTCGCTGCTCTACATCGTCACGCAGATGCCCGTGCTGCGCTGGGCCGCCGCCCGTCTGACGCGGCGCGCGACGCTGGTGTGGGGGCTGGTGCTGATCTGCCTGGGCTTCGCCGGGGCCGCCGCGTCGATGCCGGTCGGCGCGCTGGGCGGGCTCGTGCCCTCCGCGGTGTTCGTCACCGCGCTGACCCTGGGCCAGGTGCTCATCGTGCCCACCGTGCGGGCCTGGATCCCCGACCTGGTCGAGGACCGCCACCTGGGCCTGTTCACGGGCGCGCTGTCCTCGCTGTCCGGGCTGGTGGTGCTCCTGGGCAGCGTGCCCGCGGGGGCGCTGCTGGACCTGGGCGGGCCGCTTCCCTGGCTCCTGCTCGCCCTGGTGCCGCTCGCCGGAGCGGCGCTGGTCCCCGGCCGGAGCCGCCCCTGATCCGGGCCGCGCGGGATTGCCGGACCGGACCGCGCAGGGGCGGCGCCGCCCTCGCCACGGCGAGGTTTCGTCCGCGGGTTCACGGCGGGGCGGCCCCCCCCC
>ANAW01000183.1:637-15328 GCA_000340945.1 Nocardiopsis synnemataformans DSM 44143
AGGTGACGGCTCCCTCCTCCGCGAGGTTTCGCTACGCACCGGGGGTGGGTAAGCGTTTTCCGAGCTGAGAGACAAGAGCTGCCGCACACGTCCGCTCCGAGGTGGAGCCCAGGCTGCCCCCGGTGGCCCTTCGTGGTCGGGCATGCGGCCCCGGTCGCGGCCGTGGCGGAAGGGGCTACCGGTGCGGCGAGGCGGTCCACCAGGTGGTCCATGGATGTGAACCGTTGACACACATGTGAACACAGTGCTAAAAACTGACCATCCTAGTCCTTGGATAGCGCTTACCAGCCCATTGCGAGCCGTTCCTCCCCTGTGTTCCCACGCACACGTCCGTGTCCGCGTCCCCCCGGACGGCCGGGCGCGGACACCCCCGCCGAAGCCACAGCCGTCACCGGCGCGAGCCGGAAGCCGAAGGGAAACACCACCATGCGCGTACCCCCGGGCCGAGGGCGCCGCCACGGCCGCCGCGGCACCGCCCTGTCCGCGACCGCAGCGGCCGCGGCGACGGTCCTGCTTGCCTCCGCCTGCTCGGGCGCCGACGACGGCACCGTGGAGCTGCGCTTCTCCTGGTGGGGCTCCAACGAGCGCCAGGCCACCATGCTCCAGGTCATCGAGAACTTCGAGGCCGACAACCCCGACATCCGGATCACGGCGGAGACCACCGACTGGTCCGCGTACTGGGACCGCCTGGCCACCACCACCGCGGCCAACGACTCCCCCGACATCCTCATGCAGGAGGAGCGCTACCTGCGCGAGTACGCCGACCGCGGCGCCCTGATGGACCTGTCCGAGGCCGAGGGCCTGGACCTGTCGCTGATCGACCCGCTGGTCGCCGAGAGCGGCCAGCTGGACGGGCAGACCTTCGGCGCGGCCAGCGGCGTCAACGCCTACTCCATCCACGCCGACCCCGAGGCCTTCGCCGCCGCGGGGGTGGAGATGCCCGACGACGACACCTGGACCTGGGCGGACTACGTCGAGATCGCCGGACAGATCAGCGAGGGCAGTGGCGGCGAGTTCGTCGGCGCCCAGAGCATGAGCTACAACGAGGCCGGTTTCCAGGTCTTCGCCCGCCAGCACGGGGAGGCGCTCTACAGCGAGGACGGCGGCCTCGGCTTCTCCCAGGAGACCCTGGAGGCCTGGTTCGAGATCACCCAGGACCTGCTGGACAACGGCGGCCAGCCCAGCGCGGCCCGGAGCGTGGAGATCCAGGCGGGCGGCATCGACCAGTCGGTCGTGGCCACCGGCGAGGGCGCCATGGCGCACTTCTGGAGCAACCAGCTCGGCAACGTGGTCGAGGCCTCCGGGCGCGAGATCCAGCTCCTGCGCTATCCGGGCGAGACCGAGTTCGACCGGACCGGCCTGTTCTTCAAACCGGCCATGTTCTACTCGATCTCCGCGGGCTCCGAGCACCCGGAGGAGGCGGCCCGCTTCGTCGACTACATGCTCAACGACACGGCCGCGGCCGAGCTGCTCCTGGCCGACCTGGGCCTGCCCGCCAACACCGAGGTCCGCGAGGCCATCCTCGACGACCTGCCCGAGGCCGACGCCCGGATGGCCGAGTTCATGGGCGAGATCGAGGGCACGATCGTGGACGGCAACCCGCCCGCGCCGATCGGCGCGGGCCAGGTCGTGGACATCAGCAGCCGCGTCAGCGACGGGCTCGCCTTCGGCGACCTCACCCCGGCCGAGGCCGCCGAGCAGTTCATGACCGAGGTCGAGGCGGCCATCGAGACCTCCTGAGCCGCCCGGCGCGGCGTCCGGCGCGGGGCTCGCTCGCACCGGACGCCGCCCGAGGGGCCGGGAGGCCACGGACCGCACCCGCACACGCGCACGACCACGGTCGCGGACGCGGCTCCGCCACAGCGGATGTCCGCCGCACCCGCACCCGCACACGCGCCAGCACGACCGCACACGCACTCGCTCGCATGAACAGGCATTCGCCCGCATGCACGTACATGTACGTACATGCACGCAAACTCCCACACGCGCACGCACACTCGCGCACACGCGCGACCACGAAGCAGAGGACGTCCATGACCCCGCCCGCCGGAGCGGCCACGCAGGACCGCGTCACCAGCGTCACGATCTCCTCGGTCACCCTTCCCCTGGACACGCCCATCAGCGACGCCAAGGTCCTCACCGGGCGCCAGCGCCCGATGACCGAGGTCGCGATGCTCTTCGCCGAGATCACTACCGAGGCCGGTCACGAGGGCGTCGGGTTCGGCTACTCCAAGCGGGCGGGCGGCCCGGGGCAGTTCGCCCACGCCCGGGAGGTGGCCTCCGCACTGCTGGGGGAGGACCCCAGCGACACGGGCAAGATCTGGGACAAGCTCGTCTGGGCTGGCGCCTCGGTGGGCCGCAGCGGGCTGGCCACCCAGGCGATCGCGCCCTTCGACATCGCCCTGTGGGACCTCAAGGCCAAGCGGGCGGGCCTGCCGCTGGCCAAGCTCCTGGGCAGCTACCGCGACTCCGTGCGCTGCTACAACACCTCGGGCGGCTTCCTCCACGCGCCCGTCGAGGAGGTCATGGAGAGGTCGGCCGCGGCGGTGGCCGACGGCATCGGCGGCATCAAGCTCAAGGTCGGCCACCCCGACAGCGCCACGGACCTGGCCCGGGTCGCGGCGGTGCGCGAGCACCTCGGCGACGGCGTGCCGCTGATGGTCGACGCCAACCAGCAGTGGTCGCGGGCCGACGCCCAGCGCATGTGCCGGGCCTTCGAGGAGTTCGGGCTGGTCTGGATCGAGGAACCGCTGGACGCCCACGACTTCGAGGGCCACGGGCGCCTGGCCGCGACGTTCGACACCTCCATCGCCACCGGCGAGATGCTCACCAGCGTCGCCGAGCACGCCGAGCTGATCCGGCACGGGGGCGCGGACATCATCCAGCCCGACGCGCCCCGGATCGGCGGCATCACGCAGTTCCTCCAGGTCATGGCGATGGCCGACCGGCGCCACCTCCAGCTGGCCCCGCACTTCGCGATGGAGGTCCACATCCACCTGGCCGCGGCCTACCGGCACGAGCCCTGGGTGGAGCACTTCGAGTGGCTCGACCCCCTCTTCAACGAGCACCTGGAGATCTCGGGCGGGCGCATGCACCTCTCCGACCGGCCCGGCCTGGGGGTGAGCCTGAGCGATCAGGCGCGCGCGTGGACGGTCGACACCTACCAGGCCAAGGCCTGATCGCGGCGGCGTGAGGGCCGGGACCGGGGCGCGGTCCCGGCCTGGCCAGGGCGTCGTCTGAGCCGGGACCCGCGCGGTTGGCCCGGCCCCGGCCCGCCCCGCGGCGAAGCCGGGCGCGGACCCTCCGGAGCCGTGGCCGACGAGGAACGCGGACGCCGCGGGCCCGGCTCAGGAGCGCCCGCGCCGGGCGACGACCTCCTCCAGCAGCCGCACGGCCGTGCCCGCGCCGTCCTCGGCGCGCACCCGTTCGCCCAGGACGCGCGCCCGTTCGGCGAGAGCGGGGTCGCCGACCGCGCCGCGCAGGGCCGAGGCCAGGGCGTCCACGGTCAGGCGCTGGCCCCGCAGCGGGGCGACGGCGGCCCCGGCCGCGTGGGTCCGCTGCGCCCAGAACGGCTGGTCGCCCCAGAAGGGGCACCCGACCTGCGGTCTGCCCGCGGCGAGCGCGGCGCCGGTGGTCCCGGCGCCGCCGTGGTGCACGACCGCCGAGCACCGCGGGAACAGCCGCTCGTGCGGGGCCCCGTCGATGACCAGCACGTCGTCCCCACCGGCTCCGGGGATGATGCCGCCCCGGCCCGAGGCGACGACCGCGCGCACCCCGGCCCGGCGCACGGCCTCGCCCACCACGCGCCCGGTGGCCGCGGGGTCGGCGGTGGGCAGGCTGCTGAACCCGACGAACACCGGCGGCCCCCCGGCGTCCAGGAACGCCTCCAGCTCCGGGGAGGGCCGCCACCGCGTGTCCGGCGGCGGGAACCAGAAGCCGGTGGTGCGCACCCGCGGCGGATAGTGCGTACGCGGCGGGAGCAGGTGGCGGCTGAACGCCTGGAGCACGCTGGAGGGGCTCCCGTCCGGCTGGCGCAGCGGGTCGTGGTGCCCGGCCCTTCGGGGCAGGCCCAGTCCGTCCCGGAACTCCTCGACCACCGCGCGCTGTCCGCGCAGGGTCAGGGCGGTCAGCCGGTAGGTCAGCGGGTTGAGCGCCGCGGGCGCCCACCGCGGCCAGGGCACGCCGGGGGCGGGGAAGGCGCGGGTGGGCACCCAGGAGGGCTGGAGGGCCACCGGGACGGAGGGCGCGCCCAGGCGTTCGGCGATGTGCCCTCCCGGCATGCCGGGGATGTGCACGACCACGTCCGCGTCCTCGTCGGCGAGCGGGGCCATGTCGTCGTGGACCCTGCGCATGAGCGGGGTGATCCTGCGCAGCAGGGTGGCGGCGTGCACGGCGCCGCGCAGCCCCCGCAGTCCGGTTTCCATCACGCCGTTCAGCTCGGGATCGCCCATGAGGGCGTTGGGGCCGTCGTCCACCGGGCGGTAGGCGACGCCGTGCTCGGCGGCCAGCGGGGCGGCGGACTCGGGGCCCGCGACCACGCTGGTGTGCCCGGCCGCGTCCAGGGCCCTGGCCAGGGCCAGGAAGGGCTGGACGTCCCCGCGGGTGCCGTGGGTGAGGAGGAGGGCGTGCACGCCGGTCATTCCTTCCGGGGGGTGAGACCCCGAGCGACGATGTCGATCAGCAGGTCGAGGGTCTGGTGGTAGTGCTCCGGCGCCGCCAGCCGGTCGGCGTTCACCGGCAGGAGCAGGACGGCTTGGAGGACGCCGACGATGGCGGCCGGGTGGGCGTCCACCAGTTCGCCCGTCCCGCGCCGGGCGTCCACGAACGCGCCCAGCGCGACGGCGGGGTTGTCGGGGGAGGAGGCGGCCCGGGACGGGGCGACCCTGCGCGCGACCGCGTCCATTTCCTCGGGGTGGGTCACGAGCCGTCCGTACAGGGGGTTGTCGGCCAGCTCGTCCAGGCTGGCGCGCAGGAACCGCCGCAGCCCCTCGCGGGTGTCGTCGGTGCTGGTCAGGGCCTCGTCGATGACACGCTCCCTGACCTCGGCCATCTGGCGCAGCATCAGCTCCAGGTAGAGGGCCTCCTTGGAGTCGAAGAAGGCGTAGAAGCTGCTCTTGGCGATGCCGGCGGGCGCGACCAGCTCCCCCAGGGAGGTCTTGCGCAGCCCCCGGGTGGTGAACAGGGCGCGTCCGGACTCCAACAGCAGGTCGGTGATGCGTTCCTTCTCCTGCGCGGAGAACGCGGGTGGCACGGTGGTTCCTCCCTCGGTCGGCGGTGTCCGCGGGCGGCGCCCGCGGACGGTGGTTCCCGGGCAGCGGGCGGCGGCCGGTGCGCGCCCGTCCTGCCCGCCGCGTCGGTGACCGGTCAGGGACAGGGGGAGCGAACGCCAGCGTGCCACGGCGACCACGACCGCGGTGGCCACCGCCATGGCCAGGCCCAGGCGAGGAAGTCGGTGAGCAGGTCCATGGGGTTCCGTTCGCCGAGTGCTCGAAACCATGAAAACACTTCGGATGTTTGTTTTCAAGAGGCGGGTGCGGACGCCGCCGTTCGGGTGAGGGGGCGGCGACCGGGGCCCGTCGTCGAACGGTCCCGCGAGAGCGGACGCGGGCGCCGCAGCCTCCGGGCCGGGGCCGGGAACAGTTCGGCCGCCGCCGAAGTGTCGGCCTCCTAGAGTCCCGGTCATGACCACTGACCAGCGAACGGATCCGGGGCGCGCCGCCCCGGCCGCTCCCCTCGCCCACCGCACCATCCGACCGCGCATCCTCTACTTCGGCACCCCCGTGGTGCTCATCTCCACCGTCAACGACGACGGCACCCCCAACCTCGCCCCGATCTCCTCGGCCTGGGCCCTGGGCTACCTGCTGGTGCTGGGACTGGGGGCCACCGGGCAGACCGCGCGCAACCTGGCGGCGCGCCCCGAACTCGTGGCCAGCTTCCCGGCCGCCGAGGACTGGGCGAGCGTCGAGCGGCTGGCCCCGCTCACCGGGCGCGATCCCGTGCCCCCGGGCAAGCCGCCGGGCTGCCGTTTCGAGGCCGGCAAGTTCGCCGCCGCGGGCCTGACCCCGCAGGAGTCACAGCGGGTCGCGCCGCCCCGCGTGGCCGAGTGCCCGCTGCAGTTGGAGGCCCGCGCGGTGCGCGTGGACGCCGACGCCTCGGGCGGGCTCAGCGTGGTCCAGGCCGAGGTGCTGCGGGTGCACGCGGACGAGCGCTTGGTGGTGCCCGGCACCGACCACGTCGACCCCGCCCGCTGGAACCCGATGATCTACAGCTTCCGCCACTACTTCGGGCTGGGGCGGCAGTACGGGCACTCCCACCGCTCCGAGACGCCCGGATCCTGAGGGACGGCCGTCGGGCCACGGGGGTGTCAGCGGACCGGCCCGGCGCGGTCGGCCCTCCGTTCAGTCCAGGTCGGACATGTCGAGCACGAAGCGGTGGCGGACGTCGTTGCGTTCCAGGCGTTCGAGGGCCGTGTTCACCTGGGACGACGGCAGCAGCTCGATGTCGGCGGTGATGCCGTGTTCGGCGCAGAAGCGCAGCATGGCGGCGGTGGACGGGCGGCCTCCGCTGCCCGCGGAGCTCAGACTCTTGCGGCCGATGAGCAGGTCGGTGGTGTTGACGGTGACCGGGCCGAGGTGGCCGAGGTGGCTGAGGGTGCCGTCCATGGCGACCGTGCCCAGGTAGGGGGCCAGGTCGTGGGGAACGGAGACGGTGTCGACGACCACGTCGAACCGGTCCCGGACGGCTTCCATCTGCCCGGCGTCGGTGGAGACGACGAACCCGTCCGCGCCGAGACCGTGTGCTTCGTCGGCCTTGTCCGGGGTGCGGCTGATGACGGAGGTCGTGGTGCCGAGCGCGACGGCCAGTTTGACGGCGAGGTGGCCCAGGCCGCCCAGCCCGGCCACGGCGACCGTGCTGCCCGGGCCCACCCCGAGGGCTCGCAGGGGTTCCCAGACGGTGACGCCGGCGCAGAGCAGGGGAGCCGCTCCGGCCGGGTCGAGGCCCGCGGGCAGCCGGTGGGCGAACCCCTCGCGGACGAGGTACTCGCGGGAGTAGCCGCCCAGGGTGGTCGCCCCGTCCCGCCGGTCGCTGCCGCCGTAGGTCAGGGTCGGGAACTCGCGGCAGAAGTTCTCCTGACCGGCCCGGCACATGGGGCACGTCCCGCAGGAGTCGACGATGTTGCCGACGGCCACGGGGTCGCCCGGGGCGAAGCCGGTGACCGCGCCGCCGACCTCGCTCACCGTGCCCGTGAACTCGTGCCCCGGTACCAGGACCCCGTCCGCGTCGCTCCTGTGCGCGCGCAGGGCGTGCAGGTCGCTGAAGCAGACGCCGCAGTAGTCCACGCGTACCGCGACGTCGTCCGGGCGCAGGTCCCGCCGCTGGAGGGACGCGCGTCGCAGGGCGCGTGTCGCGGGATCCGCCTGCCAGCCGGTCGTGGTGCGCATCTCTCTCCTTAAACAGACTGTTCGGTCTATTTGACCTTAGGCGGGCCGGGCCGATTCCGCAAACAAACCGGTCTGTCTGCTAGCGTGGAGGCCATGCCTGAGCAGCCGATGCCCGACCAGCCGTCGAGCGCGCGCGGAGCCGCGACGTACCGGCGGATCATCGACGCCGCCACGCGGGAGTTCGCCCAGTACGGCATCGCTGGAGCCCGCGTCGAGCGGATCACCGCCGCGGCCCGGACCAACAAGGCGCAGCTCTACGGCTACTTCGGCAACAAGGAACGGCTCTTCGACGCGATCTTCTTCGCCTCGCTGGAGCGCATCACCAACGTCGCCCCCATCGACGCCGAGGACCTGGCCGACTGGGCCGTGCGCCTCTACGACGAGTACCTCGCCCGCCCCGATCTGATCCGCCTCGCAACCTGGGCCCGCCTGGAGCGGCGCCCGGCCGGGCACCTCGTCGCGGAGCACGAGCGCTACGACGACCACAAGCTCCGCGCCATCGCCGAGGCCCAGGCCGCCGGGCGCGTCAGGCGGGGCGACCCCTTCGACGTGATGGCCGTGGTCATCGCCATGTCCATGGCCTGGTCGCCGGTGAGCAACGTCTACGCCGCCACCGCGGCGGAGCCCCCAGACGTGCACGACCAGCGGCGCGCCCTGTTGCGGGACTGCGTCCGCCGCGCCGTCGCCCCGGGACAGGCGGCGACCGCCGCGCCGTGAGCCGGGGGCCGACCGCGTTCCGTGACGTGTGCGGGGGAACGTCGGAGGGGGCGGGCGACAGGGAGGGCACGCCGCGCCCACGGCTCAGGGGCGGCACGCGATTGACGGGTCGAGGACGACCCGGCTAACTCCGGAGGTCCCCGAGGCCGCGGCCGACGCGGACGCAGGCCAGGGCGCCCGCGACCGCCCCGACGGCGGTGAGGACGAGGGCCGCGCGGACCACGGTCGCGGTGTCCCCGGCGACGGCGGCCCCGAACATGGCCATCGCCCAGTAACCGGGGGAGAACGGGGCGGCGGCCTGCGCCCAGGCGGGCATCATGGAGAGCGGCGCGAGGGCCCCGCCGAGGGCGCTCACGACCAGGGCGCCGACGTCGCAGACGGCGGCGAGCTCCCCGTGGCCGCGCACGAGGCCCGCCAGCGCGACGCCGACCGCCAGGAGGGCGAAGGCCCACACGCAGACCGCGAACAGCAGGAGCGCCGGTGTTCCGGTGACCGGCATGCCCACCACCCGTGCGCCGAAGAGCAGGAGCAGCCCCTGCTGGAGGACCAGGAGCGCGAAGACGGGCAGCGCCTTGCCGACCAGCATCTCCACGACCGACGCCGGGCTCGCGCGCAGGCGGTTCCAGGTGCGCCAGGTGCGTTCGCTCAGCAGCGCGGTGCCCACGACCGACAGCGACAGCACCGAGAACATGACGAGCATGCCGGTGACGGCCTGGGTCGGCCCGCCGCCGGGCATCGCCGCCCGGTACAGCGGACTGAAGACGAGCATGAGCACCATGGGCATGACCAGGTAGCTGACGAGGTGCCCGGGGTCGCGCAGCCGGAGCACCGTGTTGTGGCGGACCAGCAGCGCCAGCCGCCGCGCGGGTTCAGCGCGCACGGGCCACCGCCCGGTACAGGTCGTCGAGGGTGGGCTGGCGCAGGTCCACGGCGCGCACCGGCCGCGCGGTTTCGGTGAGCATCCGCGCCAGGGTGGCGGTGGGGTCGGTGGTGGGCACGCGCACCTCCTCGTCGTCGAAGGTCAGGCGCACCTCCCCGGGCAGGCCGTCGAGCAGCTCCGGGGCGCTGCCCCGGGTGAGGATCCGGCCCCCGTGCGCCACGGCGATGCTGGCGCCCAGTTCGGTGAGTTCGGGCAGGTAGTGGGTGGTGTAGACGACCGTCGCACCCTGCTCGGCCCGGGCGCGCACCGCGTCGAGCAGGGCCTGGCGGGTCTCGGGGTCCACACCCGCGGTCGGCTCGTCCAGGAGCAGGAGGGAGGGGCGGTGGACCATCGCGGCGGCGGCCTGGACCCGGCGCTGCTGACCTCCGGAGAGCACGCCCACCCTGCGGTCGAGGAAGCCGGTGAGCCGGAGCGCGTCGGCGATCTCGTCGACGGCCGCGTCCAGGGAGCGGCGGCGCAGACCGTGCAGGCCGCCGAACAGGCGCAGGGTCTCCCGGGGGGTGACGGTCGGGTACAGCGCGAGGTGCTGGGGGGCCAGGCCGAGCAGGCGGCGGGCGGCCCGGGGCGGCTCCCCGCCGATCAGCGCCCGGCCGCCGTCGGGGCGCAGCAGGCCCGAGAGGACATGGGCGAACGTGGTCTTTCCCGCGCCGTTGTGGCCGACCAGTCCGACGATCTCTCCGGGTTCGGCGACCAGAGTGAAACCGTCCAGGGCGCGGACGGTCCCGAACTCCTTGACCAGGGATAACGCTTCCAGCATGGGGGGTTTCCTCGAACTCTGGATGGAATTACGCGGCGTTTGTATACGGTGTAGACTATGGCTGTGCGCAAGATCAGGCAAGAAAGAAGGCCGGAGATCCTCGACGCCGCGCTGCGGCTCTCGGAGGAGCGGGGTCTGGCGGCCGTGTCGATGCGCGCGGTCGCGACCGACATCGGCCTGACCCCGATGGCCCTGTACGGGTACTTCGAGGGCAAGGAGGCCCTCCTGGACGGGCTCGTCGGCCGCCTGCTGCGGGAGCTGCCCCCGCCCGGCTCCGCGCCCCGAACCGACCCCGACCGCGGCTCTGCTCCTGACCACGGCTCCGCTCCCGCCCCTGACCCCGCCCCTGACCCCGCGTCCGACTGGCGCGACCGGCTGCTGGCCTGCGCCCGCGGGGCCCGCGCGCTGGCGCACCGGTATCCGCGGACGTTCCCCCTGCTGCTGGACCGGCCCGCCGAACTCCCGGAGGCGATGCGGGTCGTGGACGCGCTCTACGCGGCGCTGCTGGACGCGGGCGTGCCGGACGCGCAGGTGGCGGCCCTGGAGCGGATGATCAGCACGTTCGTCCTGGGTTTCGCGGTCTCGGAGGTCAACGGCCGCTTCGGTGAGGGCAACCTCGGCACGCGCGGGCGCCGCGAGCTGGCGGACCCCCGGCAGGTGCCCGCGCACCACCGGCTCGGCGAGGTGCTGGACCGCCCGGTCGACTGGGACGCCGAGTTCGAGGAGGGGCTGGGCCGACTGGTGGAGGTGGTAGAGAGGTCGGCGGAGGCCGGGGAGCGCCCGCCGACCCCCGGTCGGCCGTAGGCGCCGACGGCCGGATCGGCGGGAGGCGCCCGAACGCGCGGACGACGCCCCCGGGCGCACGGGTGACACGGGGCGGGGAGCAAGGTAGAACAGCACGAGCGCCCCGAGCGCCGGACCCGCCCGGCCGAGAACCCTGAGGCCGGGGAGACCGGCGCGTCACCCGGAGCTCCGCCGCACACGACCGCGGGGGAGCGGGGCGGTACCGACGAACGAGGAGCACGATCCTTGACCGACAACCCGTTCCTGTCCCCGAGCGAGCTTCCCTACCGGCTCCCCGACTTCGCGGCCATTCGCGAGGAGCACTTCCTCCCCGCCTTCGACAAGGGCGTGGCCGAGCACCTCGCCGAGGTGGACGCGATCGTCCACGACCCGCGGCCCCCGACCTTCGACAACACCATCGCGGCGCTGGAGCGCTCCGGCGCGCTCCTGACCAGGGTGGAGACCGTCCTGCACACCCTGGCCGGCTCCGACGCCACCGACGGCATCGAGGAGATCGAGCGGGAGGTCGCCCCCAGGGCCGCGCAGCACCGGGACGCCATCTCGCTGAACCGGGACCTGTGGGAGCGCGTTCGGCAGGTCACCACCTCCGACCCGCAGGAGGCCTGGCTGCTGGAGCGGTACCGCCTCGACTTCGTCAAGGCGGGCGCCGACCTGGACGACGACCAGCAGGCCCGGCTGCGCGAGCTCAACACCGAACTCGCCGGGCTGAGCACCGAGTTCTCCCGCAACGTGGTCCGGGCCACCCGCGAGGCCTCCCTCGTCACCGACGACGTCTCCGACCTCGACGGCCTGGACGAGGCGCACATCAGCGCGATCGAGCGGGACGGGAAGTACGTCCTGCCCCTGCTCAACACCACCGTGCAGCCCGCGCTGGCCCAGCTCACCGACCGCGCCACCCGCGAGCGGCTCTACACCCTGAGCGCCGAGCGCGCCCCCGAGAACCTCGACATCGCCGCGCGCACGGCCGTCCTGCGCGCCGAGCGGGCCGCGCTGCTCGGCTACCCCGACCACGCGGCCTACACCGTCGCCGACCAGACCGCCAAGACCGTCGACGCGGTCGAGGAACGGCTCGGCCAGCTGGTCGGACCCGCCCGGCGCAACGTCGAGAAGGAGGCCCGGGCCCTGGCCGAGCACGCCGGGCACGACATCGAGCCCTGGGACTGGCCCTTCTACGCCGAGCAGGTGCGCAGGGAGCGCTACGACTTCGACGACAGCGTCCTGCGCCCCTACTTCGAGCTGGGCAGGGTGGTCGAGGACGGCGTCTTCCACGCCGCGACGCTGCTGTACGGGATCACCTTCGCCGAGCGCTCCGACCTGCGCGGCTACCACGAGGACGTGCGGGTGTGGGAGGTGTTCGACCGGGACGGCTCGCCCCTGGGGCTGTTCCTGCTGGACCCCTACGCCAGGCCGACCAAGCGCGGCGGCGCGTGGATGCACAACCTGGTCGACCAGTCCTTCCTGCTGGACGAGCGGCCGGTGGTGGTGAACAACCTCAACATCACCAAGCCCGCCTCGGGCCCCACCCTGCTCACCTTCGACGAGGTCGAGACGGCCTTCCACGAGTTCGGCCACGCCCTGCACGGGCTGCTGTCGGCCGTGCGGTTCCCGCGCGTGCAGGGCACGAGCGTGCCGCGCGACTTCGTGGAGTTCCCCTCCCAGGTCAACGAGATGTGGGCGACCTGGCCGGAGGTCCTGGCCCACTACGCCCGCCACCACGAGACCGGCGAGCCGGTGCCCGCCGAACTCGTGGAGCGCCTGACGGCCGCCCGCCAGTTCAACCAGGGCTTCGCGACCTTCGAGTACCTGGCCGCGGCGCTCCTGGACTGGTCGTGGCACCGCCTGGCCCCGGGCGAGGCCGTGGAGGACCCCGCCTCCTTCGAGGCGCGCGCCCTGGAGGCCGCGGGGGCCCTGCACCCCCTGGTCCGCCCGCGCTACCGGTCCGCGTACTTCATGCACGTGTTCGCCAACGGCTACAGCGCGGGCTACTACTCCTACGTGTGGAGCGAGGTCCTGGACGCCGAGAGCGTGGAGTGGTTCACCGAGAACGGCGGCCTCACCCGCGAGGGCGGGGACCGCTTCCGGGAGAGGGTGCTGTCCGTGGGCGGCGGCGTGGACCCCATGGAGGCGGTCCGCGACTTCCTGGGCCGCGAGCCCCGGATGGAGCCCCTGCTGGCCCGCCGCGGGCTGGCCTGACCCGGGCTGATCCGCCGGGGGCCGGTCCGGCCCCCGGCTGACCCGCCGCGGACCGGCCCCGCCCACGGCTGACCCGGGCCCGGGCACACCGCCTCTCGGTGTGCCCGGGCCCCGCCCGTGCCGCCCGGGCTCCTGCGGGCGGTATCCGCACCCCGGCTAGTGGACTGACCGGAACCGTTGCTGGTGTGGTACGAGGGGTCTGACCTGAGGTGATCTTGTACTTATAGCTCATGTCGGCGGTCGAACCTCGCTATAAGTACAAGATCACGGCGGATAGGGCGGGCCCCGGCGAACCATTGCGGTCACGGCACTGGCGGTGTCCGCACCCTGGCTGGCGGTACCCGCGCCGCTCCGAGGCGCCGGGTTCAGCGCACGATGCGGTCGCGCGCGTCCAGCAGGGCCGCCACGAGCCTCCGCTCCCGGTCGGGGTCCAGGCGCACGATGGGGACGCTGAAGCTCAGCGCCTCCTTGGGCGCCGCCCCGCCCCCGAAGTCCAGCGCGACCGCGAAGCACCGCAGCCCGACGGTCGACTCCTGCTCGTCGATCGCGTGGCCGCGCTCCCTGACCCGCTCCAGTTCGGCCCGCAGCGCCGCGCGGTCGGTGAACGTGTGGGGGGTGCGGGCCGTGAGCGCGGGGGGCAGCAGCGCCTCCACGTCCTCCCACGGGCGCCCGGCGAGCAGCGCCTTGCCGAGCCCGGTCCCCCAGCAGGGCAGACGGCGGCCGGGGCGGGAGACGACCGCCAGGGAGTGCCGCGAGATGCAGGTCGCCAGGTAGACGATCTCGTCGCCGTCCAGGCGGGCGAGGTGGACGGTCTCCCCCCACTCCTGCGCGATCTCGTTCATGACGCGCTGCGCCTGGCGCACGACGCCGTCGTGCTCGACGTAGGAGGCGCCCATCCGCAGGGCGCGGATGCCCAGGAGGTACCCCGTGTTGGAGATGTCGGGGTCCACCCATCCGCTGCGGACCAGGGTCGTCAGCAGCGCGTAGGCGCTGGCCCGGGGGATGCCGAGGTCGGCGGTGACCTCGCGCAGCGAGCGGGGCCGGTCGGCCGTGCTCAGGTACTCCAGGATCGCGATCGTCCGCTCGGCGGACTTCACCGGCCGTACACCTGTGACCTGGGGGGCCTCTGTGCTCTGAGTGACGGGTGATCTCATATCTCCCTTTTTTCCACTTTGTGGCTGAGGGGACTGCTCTTCCCCTTGACGTGATCTGAGACACCAATCTAATGTTGCCGTCCATCAGGGTAGACCGCATCTCCATACGTAGACAAGAGGCCTTCATGCCCCCCAGCCCAGCGGAACTCGCCACATCCCTCACGGGCTTGCTCGGCTTCCCCGTCACACCCTTCGCCGCCACGGGGGAACTCGACCTTCCCCGCTTCGAGGAGCACCTCGACGAGATGCTGGAGGCCGCTCCGGCCGCGCTGTTCGTCGCCTGCGGGACGGGCGAGTTCGCCTCGCTGACCCAGGACGAGCACCGTGCGGTGGTGCGGACGGCCGTCGCGCGCGTCGGCGGCGCGGTCCCGGTGCTGGCGGGCATCGGCGGCGGTACCCGCACCGCCCTGGAGTACCTGCGCACGGCCGAGGACGAGGGCGCAGACGGCGCCCTCGTCCTGCCGCCCTACCTCCAGGTCGGCCCGCAGGACGGACTGCTCGCCCACTACCGCGAGCTGGTCGGCGCCGCCCGCGTCGGCCTGGTTCCCTACCAGCGCTCCACCGCGGTCTTCGCCCCCGCCACCGTGGCCGAACTCGCCCGCAGCGAGAAGATCGTGGCCTTCAAGGACGGGCACGGCGACATCGAGCTGCTCCAGCGCACCGTGACCGCGACCGGCGGCGGGG
>ANAW01000184.1:0-13719 GCA_000340945.1 Nocardiopsis synnemataformans DSM 44143
CTTCGTCCGCGCCTACCGCGCCGTCGGCGCCGTCTCCTACTCCTCGGCCTCTCTCGCCTTCGCCCCCGCCGTCGCGTCGGCCTTCTTCACCGCGCTCGAACGCGGCGACGAGGCGACCCAGGACGAGCTGCTGCGCGAGTTCTACGTCCCGCTCTCCGAACTGCGCGACACCACGCCCGGCTACGCCGTCTCCCTGGTCAAGGCGGGCCTGGAGATCAGAGGCCGCTCGGCCGGACCGGTACGCCCCCCGCTGGGGGAGGTCAGTCCGCGGCACCGGGAGCAGCTGGGCCGGATCATCGACCGCGGCCTGGCGGTCGCGGCGGCCGCGTAGAGCGCCCCCGCCCCGCCAGCCGCCCCACCGCGCCTCTCCCCTCCCGGGGAGAGCCCGCATCCCCTTTCCCATCCTCCACAAGGCACACCCCGGAGAAACCCATGCCCCTCACACCCCGCCCCCCGGCGCTCGCCCGCCGTCCGGTACGGGCCGCCGGAGCCCTGGCCGCGGCCGCGGCGCTCCTGGCCGGCACCGCCTGCTCGGTCGCCAACAGCGACAACTCCGCCTCCGCCGACACGCTCCGCATCGTCCTGCCGGAGGAGCCGCCCACCCTGGAGCCCTGCGACGCCTCCCTCACCGCGACCGGCAGGGTCACCCGCTCCAACATCACCGAGGCGCTCACCGAGCGCGTCCCCGACACCGGTGAACTCGAACCCGCGCTGGCCACCGAGTGGGAGCAGACCTCCGACACCACGTGGACGTTCACCCTGCGCGACGGGGTGACCTTCCACGACGGCACGCCCTTCGACGCCGAGGCCGCGGCCTTCTCCATCGACCGCGCCGTCAACTCCGACATCGGCTGCAACGTCGACGGCTACGTCTTCGGCGACAGCGAGATCACCGTCGAGGCCGCCGACGCCACCACGCTGGAGGTCACCACGGGCGAGCCCGACCCGATCCTGCCGCTGCGGCTGTCCTTCGTCGAGGTCGTGCCCACCACCACCGACGCCGAGGGCAAGGTCCGCGAGCCCGTGGGGACCGGCCCCTACCGGATCGGCGCGTGGGAGCAGGGTTCGAGCCTGACCCTGGAGCGCTACGACGGCTACTGGGGAGAGACGCCCGAGTTCGCGTCGGCCAGGTACGTCTGGCGCTCCGAGGGCAGCATCCGGGCGGCGATGGTCGCCCAGGGGGAGGCCGACATCGCCGTCGGACTCGCCCCCGAGGACGGCGCCGGCGACAACGCGGTCGAGTACCCCAACAACGAGACCTCCTACATGCGCATCGACGCGACCCAGGAGCCCCTCGACGACATCCGCGTCCGCGAGGCCATCAACTACGCGATCGACAAGGAGGGCCTGGTCGCCTCGGTCTTCGCCGGTCTGGGCCAGCCCGCCGGACAGATCGTCCCCGAGGGCGTCACCGGGCACAACCCCGACATCGAGCCCTGGCCCCACGACCCCGAGCGGGCCGCGGAACTGATCGAGGAGGCGCGCGCCGACGGGGTGCCCGTCGACACGACCATCACCATCATCGGCCGCAACGGCATCTACCCCCGGGCGTCGGAGGCCATGGAGGTCGTGCAGAGCTCCCTGATCGAGGCCGGGCTCGACGTGGAGATCCAGATGCTCGACGTCAACGCCTGGCTGGAGTACCTGCTGCGGCCCTTCCCCGCCGACGCGGGCCCGACGCTGCTCCAGGCCCAGCACGGCAACCAGGCCGGTGACGCGGCGTTCACGATGGAGCAGATCTACGGCTCCGAGGGAGCGCAGAGCATCTACGGCACCGAGGAGCTCGACGGCCTGATCGCCGACGCCGAGCAGCAGCAGGAGGGGGAGCGCCAGGAGGCGTTCGCCGCCGCGCTCGCCCACCAGAACGACGAGGTGGTCCGCGACGCGGTGCTCGCCCACATGACCGGCATCATGTCCGTCGCGGACGACGTGTCCTACACACCGAACTCGGCCACCAACGACGAGCTGCGTCTCAGCGAGATCCAGCGGAACGGCTGAGGGGGTAACCGACTCCATGCTCGTCTTCCTGCGGCGCCGCATCCTGTCCAGCGCCCTGCCACTCCTCGCGGTGGTGCTGGGGGTCTTCTTCCTGGCACGGCTGACCGGCGACCCCGCGAACCTCTACCTGCCCCTGAGCGCGACACCCGAGATGCGGGCGGAGTTCGCCGCCCGCAACGGCTTCGACCAGCCGGTGTTCGTGCAGTTCCTCGACTACCTCACCCAGATCGTCCAGCTCGACTTCGGCGAGTCGCTGCGCACCGCCCAGCCCGCCGCCGAGGCGGTGCTCCAGGCGTTCCCCGCGACCCTGCAGCTCGCCGGGGCCACCATGGCCATCGCCGTCACGGCGGCCGTGGTGATCGGCAGCCTGGCCGCCTACCGCCCCAACTCCCTCGCCGACCGCGTCGCCAGCTTCCTGTCGTCGGCCTCGGCCAGCGTGCCGGACTTCTGGTTCGCCATCATGGGCGTCCTGGTGTTCGCGGTGACCCTCAACTGGCTGCCCACCTCCGGGACCGAGGGGATGGCGGCGTGGGTCCTGCCGATCGCCACGCTCCTCATCCGCCCGTTCGGCGTCCTGGTCCAGGTGGTGCGCGGGTCGATGGTCTCCGCGCTGTCGGCCCCCTACGCCAAGGTGGCCCGCAGCAAGGGCGCCGACGAGAAGCGCGTCATCTTCGTCCACGCCCTGCGCAACGCCGCCGCCCCCGCGCTCACGGTCGCCGGTGACCTGGCCGTGGGCCTGGTCAACGGGGCCGTCGTGGTCGAGACGATCTTCGGCTGGCCGGGCATCGGCAAACTGATGATCGACTCGATCCTGCAACGCGACTTCGCGGTGCTCCAGGCGGCGGTGCTGCTGACCGCCGTGACGATCTTCGTCCTCAACATCCTCATCGACATCTGCTACGCGCTGCTGGACGCGCGCGTCCGCCAGGGGGTGACGGCATGAAGAACCCTGATTCCGCGCCGGGCGACGGCGACGGCGCGGTGACCGCCGCCGAGGCGACCGCGTCGGGTACGACCGCCACCGAAGCGGTCGCGACGGGGACGACCGCGGCCGCCGCCGTTGAGGCGGCCCCGCCCGCACCGCGGCGCCACGGGCTGCTCCGGCTGCTGCTGAAGGACCCCTTCGCCTGCACCGCCGCCGTGATCCTGGTGGTGCTGGCCGCGGTCGCGGTGGTCGGCCCGTTCCTGCTCGGCGGCCTCGCCACCCAGCAGAACCTGCGCGCGGTCAACCTGCCGCCGTTCACCCTGGACAACGGCTGGGCGTTCGTGCTCGGCAGCGACTCGCTGGGCCGCAGCGTCGCGGCGCGGCTGATCGTCGCCGCGCGCACCACCTTCGCCGTGGCGGTCCCCGCCGTGCTCGCCTCCTTCGTGGTGGGCTCGGCCTGGGGGATGTGGGCCGGCTACCACCGGGGCTGGCGCGAGAGCGTGTCGATGCGGATCGCCGACGTGATCCTCAGCTTCCCCTCGCTGCTGCTCGCGGTCGTCGTGCTCTACGTGTTCTCGCCCAGCGTCGCCACCATCGTCCTCGTCCTGGCGGTCGCCCGCGTCCCGGTCTACCTGCGCACCGCCCGCGCGGAGTCGGCCGAGCTGCGCAGCCGCCTGTTCGTGGACGCGGCCCGCACCTTCGGGACCCGCAGCGGGAGCATCATCCGGCGCCACGTCGCGCCGACCGTGATGCCCACCCTGCTCACCGTCGCCACGCTCGACTTCTGCTTCGTGATGCTCACGGAGTCGTCGCTGAGCTTCCTGGGCATCGGCATCCAGCCGCCCGACCTGAGCTGGGGGCTGATGGTGGCCCAGGGGCGCCAGGAACTCCAGACGGCCTGGTGGATCGCGGTCTTCCCGGGCCTGGCCATCATCATGACGACCATCTCGGCCACCACCCTCGCCTCCTGGGCCAGGCTGGCGACCGACCCCGCCCAGAGGTGGCGGCTGACCGTGCCGCGCGGCAGGCGCCGCGCGCCCGTCCGCAAGGCCGAGGAGGCAGCGCAGTGAACGCGGTGCAGGAGAGTCCCGCCCGGGTGAGGACCCCGCGACCGGCGGCGATGGAGGTGGACGGCCTCTCGGTCGACATCCGCACCCCCGAGGGGGTCGCGCACGCCGTACGCGACGTCAGCTTCGCCGTGGACTCCGGCCAGACGCTGGCGCTGCTGGGCGAGTCCGGGTGCGGCAAGAGCATGACGGCCAAGGCGATCGCGGGTCTGCTCGACCCGGTCGCCGACGTGGTCGGCGGCCAGATCCGCCTGGAGGGGTCCGACCTGCTCGCCCTCGGCGCCCGGGAGCGGCGCCGCCTGGCGGGCCCCGGCCTGGCCATCGTCTTCCAGGACGCGCTCACCGCGCTGAACCCGGTGTTCACCGTGGGGTCGCAGCTCGCCGAACCCTTCCGCATCCACCAGAAGCTGTCGCGCCGCGAGGCCAGGGCCAGGGCGGTCGAACTCATGGAGCGGGTGGGCATCCCCGAGCCCCGCTCCCGGGTCGACGCCTACCCCCACCAGTTCTCGGGCGGTATGCGCCAGCGGCTGCTGATCGCGATGGCGGTGGCCCTGCGCCCCTCGGTGCTGCTCGCCGACGAGCCCACCACCGCCCTCGACGTCACCGTGCAGTCGCAGATCATGGAACTGCTGCGCGACCTGCGCGCCGAGCGGGACATGGCGCTGGTCCTCATCACCCACGACCTCGCGGTCGCCGCCGAGCAGGCCGACCACGTGGCGGTCATGTACGCCGGGGCGATCGTGGAGACCGGCCCGGTCGGCGAGGTCTTCGGCGCGCCCCGCCACCCCTACACGCGCGGGCTCCTCGCCTCGGTGCCGGGCGGCCAGAAGCGGGGGGAGCCGCTGCGCTTCATCCCCGGCAGCCCGCCCGACCTGAGGGCGATCCCCAGCGGGTGCGCGTTCCGCACCCGCTGCCCCCTGGCGCGCGAGCGCTGCGCCACCCACCGGCCGGAGCTGACCGCGACCGGCGACGGCCGCGCCGCGGCCTGCCACTACTGGAAGGAGGCGGCCGATGCCTGACACCACGGCGCGACCGGCCGGGCCGCTGCTCCGGGCGAGCGGCCTGACCAAGAGCTTCAGGGTTCCCAAGAGCGCGTCGGGCAACACCCGGCTGCGCGCGCTCGACGGGGTCGACCTCACCCTGGAGCGCGGCGAGACGCTGGGACTGGTGGGCGAGTCGGGCTGCGGCAAGTCCACCCTGGCCCGGGTCCTGCTCATGCTGGAGCGGCCCGACCAGGGCACGCTGCGCTTCGACGGGACCGACCCGTTCACCCTGCGCGGCAAGGAGCTGCTGGCCTGGCGCCGCCGGGTGCAGATGGTCTTCCAGGACCCCTTCGCCTCGCTGAACCCGCGGCTGAACGCCGCCGAGCTCATCAGCGAGCCGTGGCGCACCCACCGCGGGCTGGTTCCCCGGGGGGAGCAGCCCGCGCGGGTCCGCCGACTGCTGGAGATGGTCGGTCTGCGGGCGGGCGACGCCCACCGCTACCCGCAGGAGTTCTCCGGCGGACAGCGCCAGCGCATCGGGATCGCCCGCGCGCTGGCGCTCGAACCCGACGTCATCGTGTGCGACGAGCCCGTGTCCGCCCTGGACCTGTCCGTGCAGGCCCAGGTGCTGAACCTGCTCGCCGAGTTGCAGGACGACCTGGGCGTGTCCTACGTCTTCATCTCCCACGACCTGTCGGTGGTCAGCCACGTCGCCGACCGCGTGGCGGTGATGTACCTGGGCAGCGTGGTCGAGACGGGCAGCACCGAGGAGATCTTCGAGAACCCGCGCCACCCCTACACGGCGGCGCTGCTGTCCTCGGCCCCGGCCCTGCTCGGCGCGGGAGCCCCCTCCCGCGAGCGCATCCTGCTGCGGGGAGAGGTGCCCTCGCCGGTGGACCCGCCGTCCGGGTGCCGTTTCCGGACCCGGTGCTGGCGGGCCGAGGACGTGTGCGCCCAGGTCGCCCCGCCCGCCCAGACCCGCCCGGGCCACCCCGGCCACACGGCCGCCTGCCACTTCCCGCTGGAACCGGTCGCGGCGGGGTCGGGTGCGTCGGGAGGGTGAGGGCCGGACCGGTGCCCGGTTCCCCGCGGAGTCGTCGGGGGACCGGGCACCGGTCGTCCCGGGCCCCGGGTGGCCGGTGCCCGGGGTGGCCGGGGCCCGGGTACCGCGGCCGTTCGCGTTCCGCCCGGCCGACTCCGGTGCGGTGACCGGAAACCCCGTCCTCTTCGCCGTGATCTTGTACTTATAGCGGGTCTGGAGTGCCGACATCGGCTATAAGTACAAGATCATCGCAGGTCAGAGCCCACGCATCACACCGGCGACGTTTTCGGTCGGCCCCGCTACCCCTCGTCCTCTTCGCGGATCAGCTTCGCGTAGGCCTCGGCGTCGAGCAGCGCGTCCACCGCTCCCGGGTCGGCGGGCCTGGCCCGGAAGAGCCAGCAGTCGTAGGGGTCGTCGTTGACCTGCTCGGGCTCCTCCGCGAGTTCGGTGTTGACCTCGGTGACCTCGCCCCCGAACGGCGCGTAGAACTCCGACACGGCCTTGACCGACTCCACCGTTCCCATCGCCTCCTCGGAGCCGAACCTCGCCCCGGCCTCGGGCAGCTCCAGGAAGACGACGTCACCCAGTTGCCGCTGGGCGAAGTCGGTCAGCCCGACGGCGACCGTGCCGCCGGACTCGCGGCGGACCCATTCGTGGGACGTGGTGTAGAGCAGGTCGCCCGGGATGTTGGCCATGGCAGAACCCTTCGTGTCTTCGCGTGTTAGAGGCGCGATCGTCCCTGGTGGGAGACCGGCAAGGCCAGTGTGCTGGACCGGCGGGCGCGCGGGGGCGCCTTTGGCGCAACCGGGGGAGGGGTGTCGGCCCGGAAGTCCCCGGCGCACGCCACGGGCACGGCCCGGGCGGGCCCCCGTGCCGGGTTCGTCCGGTTCGTTCGGCCCGGGGCGTGCGGGCGGCCGGGACGGGAGGAGGGGCGGACGGGAGGGGGACCGGGGGGAGGGGCGGCCGTCCGCGGCCGGTGTACTGACCGGTAACCTCATTGCCGGTCACACCGAACGCACGGGAAGGCGTCCCATGAGCGAGGAACTGTCCGTCCGCCTCGACGGCCATGCCGCCGTCCTGGAGATCCACCGGCCGCCCAACAACCACTTCGACCACGCGGTCCTCAAGGAGCTGGCGGACACCGCCGAGGAGCTGGTCGCCTCCGGGGACCGCCGCGCACTCGTGGTGTGCTCGGAGGGAAAGAACTTCTGCGCCGGGGTGGACTTCGCGGCGGGCGGGGTCGGCGACACCCCGGTCCGGACCCTCGGCGCCATCTACGGCGAGGCGCTGCGCCTGTTCTCCCTGCCGGTGCCCGTGGTCGCCGCCGTCCAGGGCGCGGCGGTGGGCGGGGGCCTGGGCCTGGCCTGCGCGGCGGACTTCCGGGTGGCCGCGCCCTCCACCCGCTTCCACGCCAACTTCGGGCTCCTGGGCCTGCACCAGGGCTTCGGGCTGAGCGTGTCCCTGCCCGCGATCGTCGGTCGCCAGAAGGCCGCCGACATGTTCTACACCGCCCGCCGGGTGACCGGTACCGAGGCCCACGCCATCGGCCTGGCCGACCTGCTGGTGGACGAGGACACCCTGCGGCGGGCGGCCGTGGACCACGCCCACCGCATCGCCGCCTCCGCCCCGCTGGCCGTGCGCTCGATGAAGGCCACGCTCCGCGCCGACCTGCTCGCCGCGCTGCCCGCCGCCCTGGACCGGGAGGTCGTGGAGCAGGCCAGGCTGCTCGGCACCAAGGACAACGAGGCCGGGGTCAGCGCCTCCCTCGCCCGGGTCCGGCCCGCCTTCACCGGCGAGTAGCCGCGGCGGCCCCGGTCCCGGGCGCGGTCCTCGCCCCGGCCCTGAGCGCGGTCCCGGCCCCGGGCGCGCGCCGTCCGGCTCAGGCGGACGCGTCCTGCCAGACGAAGCCGTCCGGGTCGGTGAAGGGCCCGGCACCGCCGCCGAGCACGATCCGGTGCGAACCGGCGCCCTCCGGGGAGACGCCGGTGTCCTTGGCCAGGGCGCGGCGCGGGTAGAGCGCCAGCGTGACGGCCGAGGACGGGGTGTCGAACTCGACGTACCTGCCGCCGAAGCTCTTCGCCACGCTCAGGCCGCGGTCGACGTAGAACCGCCTGCTCGCCTTGACGTCCGCCACCCCCAGCAGGAGCGCGACCTGGTCCACCCGCGGCGCGGCGGGGCCGGTGTCCTTCTTGCTGGAGGAGGCGATCTTGCAGATGGTCCCGTCCGGGGTGCGTACGGCGCCGCCGTAGCCCCAGAAGCTCCTGGCGGCGGGGTCGAGCGTCGTGGCCCCGGCGTCGAGGGCGGCGCCGACGAGGGCGTCGACGTCGCCCGGCTGGGACGCCACGAGGGACAGCGCGAACCCGCGGAAGCCGGTCGTCGGCGCGTCCGACGCGCGCACGTCCACGTACGCGCCCAGACCGAAGGCCTCGTAGAAGGCGTGCGCGGCCGCGGGGTCGGGGACCTCGAGGGTGAGGGAGGTGAAGGGGGCGGGGGAAGCGGTGGAGGAGGCGGAGGGGCTGGAGGAGGCGGAGGGGGTCATGCCGGGTCCTTTGCGTGCGGTGGGGTCAGGTCGTCGCGGGTCGCGTCGACCCGCTGTCCGTGTACGCACAGCCTCCCGCCCGGCCCGGCCGGCCGGCATCCGTGGTGACCACGGAAACCCTCCACTGACCGGGGTGGGTGGTGTCGCGGACGGCCCACGGGCGGCCACGGGGGGTTCCCGCCCGTGGGGCGCCCGATCCCACGGGCGCGGGGGACCGGCCCCGGGCCCGGACTCCGGATTCCCGGCCCCACGGCGGCTGCCGGTCACTACACTGGTCGAACTCGAAGCAGCGTGCGGACAGGGGGTCCCGATGGGCGCACCCGATGTGACGGCGTCCACCCAGTGGTGGCAGGGGCTCAACGCGGCCAAGGCCACCTCGACCCCCGCCGACCGGGTCCGGGCCCTGGTCAGGGAACACCAGCGCTGGTACCCCAAGGCCGACGTGGCGCTGCTGAGCCGGGCCTACGCCGTCGCCGATCACCTGCACAAGGAACAGAAGCGCAAGAGCGGCGAGCCCTTCATCATCCACCCGGTGGCCGTGGCCACCATCCTCGCCGAGATGGGCCTGGACACGGCGACGCTGGTCGCCGCGCTCCTGCACGACACGGTGGAGGACACCCCGTTCAGCCTGGCCCACCTCGCGGCGGAGTTCGGCACCGAGGTCGGCGTCATGGTGGACGGCGTCACCAAGGTCGACCGGTCCATGTACGGCAGCGCGGCGGCGGGGGAGACCTTCCGCAAGATGGTGGTGGCCGCCCGCGACGACCTGCGCGTGCTGCTGATCAAGCTCGCCGACCGGCTCCACAACCTGCGCACCCTCCAGTTCCAGCCCCCGCACAAGCGCGTCAAGATCGCCCAGGGCACCCGGGAACTCCTCATCCCCCTCGCGGAGCGGCTGGGCGTGTACCGGCTCAAGCGCGACCTGGAGGACCTGTGCTTCGAGTACCTGGAGGGGGAGGACTTCGAGCGGGTCAGCACCCGGGTGCGCAGGGTCCGCGAGAACTCCGCCCACGAGGTCGACGCGCTCCGCGTCTCCCTGCGCGACGGCCTGGCCTCCTTCCGCGTCAAGGCGCAGGTGGAGGTGCGCTCCCGTCACCCGTACTCGGTGTTCACCTCCGGCACCGGTCTGGCCGCCGACCCCGACCCGCTGGACACCGTCCGGTACGTGGTCGTCGTCAAGGGGGACGAGCGCAACGCCTACCTGGCGCTGGGGGCGGTCCACGGGAGGTGGAAGCCCTACCCGGCGAAGTTCCGCGACTTCATCGCCACCCCCCGGTACAACCTGTACCGGGCGCTGCACACCACCGTCCTCACCGAGTCCGGCCGCCGCGTGCAGATCATCATCTGCGACTCCCATGCCCAGCAGGTCTCCGAGTACGGCATCATCGCCGACATCCGCCAGGCCACCGGCAGGGACGGCCGCCTGACGACCGAGCGCACCACCGACCCGGAGTGGCTGACCCGGCTGCTCGGGTGGCAGGAGCAGGCCTCGGCCGAGGAACTGCTGGAGGGCGTGCGCACCGACCTGGCCGACAGCATCACCGTGCTCACCGGCCAGGGCGAGGTCCTCACCCTGCCCGAGGGCGCCACGCCGGTCGACGTGGCCTACGCGCTCGGCGCCGACACCGGCGACCGCTACTCGGCGGCGGCCATCGACGGCCGCCTGGTCAGCCCCGCGACCCGGGTCCGCGAGGGGGACACGGTGCACATCATCACCAAGTCCGAACCCGCGCCGGACCGAGGGTGGCTGGAGTCGGTCAGGACCGGCAGGGCGCGGGTCGCGATCGCCGCCTGGCACCGCACGCGCGCCCACGAGCAGGCGGAGCGCACCGGCCGGGAGAGGATGATCGCCCTGGTGGGGGCGGACCGGCTCATCGAGGCCGAGTCGTCGGGGGCGATGACCGGGGTGGCGCGCCGTTCGGGGTACCCGTCCCTGGAGGAGCTCTACGTCGCCCTGGGGTACGAGCAGGTCAGCTCCGAGGACGTGGCCGCCCACCTGCCGGCGTCGGCCTGACGGCGGCCCGGCGCGGGCCCGGTGCGGGGAACGCGGGGGAAGTCCGCTTCCGGCGCGGGTCCCCGCCGGAACCCGTCCGGGGTCTTCGGCCCCTTCCGGACGGGTCCCGGCCCGGTGCGTTCGGGTCCGCCGGGGTCAGGCCCCGCTGGTGACGCGCGGGCGGCCGACCGCGTAGCCGTACTGCTCGGGCCAGCGCGTCCGCGCGCCCAGTTCCTCGGCGGCGCGGTGGGCCCAGTAGGGCTCGCGCAGCAGCTGCCGTCCCAGGAACACCGCGTCAGCGCGGCCCGAGGCGACGATCTCCTCGGCCTGAGCGGGTTCGAGGATCAGTCCGACCGCGCCGGTGGGCATGCCGGTGGCGCCGCGGACCTGCTCGGCGAAGGGCACCTGGTAGTTCGGGCCCACGGGGATGCGGGCGTCGGCGACCAGGCCGCCGGTGGACACGTCGAGCAGGTCCACGCCCCTGGCCTGGAGCTCCTTGGCGAGCAGGACGGTGTCCTCGCCGGTCCAGCCCTCGCGCTCGTCGCTCTCGTCCTCCGACAGCCAGTCGGTGGCCGAGGTGCGGAAGAGCACGGGCAGGTGCTCGGGCCACACCTCGCGCACGGCCTCGACGACCTCCAGCGCGAAGCGCATCCGGTTCTCGGGGCTGCCGCCGTACTCGTCGGTGCGGTGGTTGGTGGCGGGCGACAGGAAGGAGTGCAGCAGATAGCCGTGCGCGCCGTGCACCTCGACCACCTGGAACCCGGCGGACAGCGCACGCTCGGCCGAGGCCGCGAAGTCGCGCACCAGCTGCCGGATCCCGTCCGCGGTCAGCTCGACCGGCGCGAGGTAGCCGGGGTAGGCCTCGGAGCCGGGCCCCACCGTCGGCCAGCCCCCGTCGGCCTCGGCGACGGACTGGCCGCCCCGCCAGGGCTTGTCCGTCGAGGCCTTGCGCCCGGCGTGCGCGAGCTGGATGGCCGGTACCGCGCCGTGGGCGCTGATCGCCGCCGTCACGCGTTTGAAGGCCTCCTGCTGGCGGCTGTTCCACAGGCCGAGGTCCCAGGGGCTGATCCGCCCGTCGGGCCGCACGCCGGTGGCCTCGACCATGACCAGACCGGCCCCGCCCGCGGCCCGGTCGGCCAGGTGCGCGAGGTGGAAGTCGGTCGGTGCGCCGGTGTCGGGCCCCTCGGAGGCGGCGGAGTACATGCACATCGGGGACATCCACACGCGGTTGGGGATCTCCAGCGACCTCAGCTTCAAGGGGGTGAACAGCGTGCTCAAGGGGTGTCCTTCCGTCTGCGGTACGTGGTCGGCGTCCATCGGGGAGCGGGCCCGCCGCACGGTGTCCGATCTCTAGTACGGTCAACGTCGTACTAAGATAAGCAACGTACTACGAAGATTGTCAAACTACGACCATTCTCGTACTTTGTGGTGTGGGTCGCACGGCACACGACAGCGGAGGTCACGGCATGCCCGGCAGGGAACGAAGGACCGGCGGCGGTCGGCAACTGGAACACCCGCTCACGGAGGAGATCCGGGTGGAGGCGGTCATGCACGCCCTGGCCGACCCCGTGCGCCTGCGCATCGTGCGCGAACTGTCCCAGGGCCACGACGACATGGCGTGCATCGCCTTCGAGCTGCCGGTGAGCAAGTCCACCTCCACCCACCACTTCCGCGTGCTGCGCGAGGCGGGCGTCATCCGCCAGTACTACGAGGGCACCTCGCGCATGAGCTGCCTGCGCGAGGAGGACCTGCGCGCGCGCATGCCCGGGCTCCTGGACGCGGTCCTGTGCGCCGCGCGCATCGCCGAGGGCGACACCGTCGGCGCGCCCGCCGTGGAGAATCCCTCCGCGGCCACCTCCGAGGGGAGCCCCTCCGAAGCCGCGACTGAGAAGAGCCCCTCCGGAGCCGCCGCCGAGGGGAGCCCCTCCGGCGCGGCGTCCTGAGGCCGGGCCGGAGGGGGCGGGCAGGTAGGGGGCGGGCAGGGAGGGCGGCGCCGGTCAGCGGGCCGCGCGGGGAGGGCTCAGCCCGCGACGCGCCGTCGCGCGTCCGGGGCGCCGAGGGCGGCGCGCGCCGCCGCCGCGGCCCCCGCGTCGGCGGCGATCAGGTCCGCGTTGAGCACGGCCCCCGCCTGCGTCCCCGACGCGGCCGCGGTCGGGACGTTCGCCATCACGTCGGCGACGTTGCCCGCCGCCCACACCCCCTCGACGCCGGTGAACCCGCCCGCCTCGACGGCCAGCTGCACGCCCATCCCCGTCGGGTGCTCCGTCAGCGCCAGCCCCAGATCGGCGAGGAAGTCCGCGCGGGCCGCGAACCGCGGCGCCACCGCCAGCGTGTCCACCGCGATCTCCTTCCCGGAGGCCAGGCGCACACCCGCCAGCCTGTCCCGGCCGTCGACCTCCAGGCGGCGGACCTCGCCGTCGACCACCCCGACGCCCAGCGCGGCCAACTGCTCCCACTGCTCCTCGGTCAGGTCGACGCCGGTGTGCAGGAACAGCGTCACCCGCGACGACAGCTGCCGGAACATCAGCGCCTGGTGGAACGCCCCCGGTCCGGTCCCCAGCACGCCGACGGCCGTGTCGCGCACCTCCCAGCCGTGGCAGTACACGCAGTGCACCACGTCCCGCCCCCACAGCCGCGCGAGGCCGGGGACGTCGGGCAGCTCGTCCACCAGTCCCGTGGTCAACAGCAGCCGCCGGGCCACCGCGCGGCCCCCGTCCTCGGTGCTCACCACCAGGTTCCCGTCCTCGCGGCGCACGCCCGCGACGCGGCCGGACACGACCCGCCCGCCGTAGGAGGCGACCTCCCCGCGCCCCAGTCCGAGCAGTTCCAGCGGCGGGATCCCGTCCCGGGACAGCAGGCCGTGCGCCCCGGAGGCCGGGGCGTTGCGCGGTTCCCCGGCGTCGACGACCAGGACCGAACGGCGGACCCGGGCCAGCGTCAGCGCTGCCGACAGGCCCGCCACACCGCCCCCGACCACCACGACGTCCCACGCCTCACCGGATGCCTGTGCCAGCTCGTTCTCGTTCATACCGCCACAATGCGGTCGCGGCGCCGCGTTGCCAAAGTCCTTTGCCGATTCGGCAAAACCCTGGCGGGCGCGGCAGTCCGTGTGGACCCGCGCGTCCCCGGCAGGCGCAGCGGGGCGGCGGTCATGGCGGGCGGGACGGGCAGC
>ANAW01000185.1:0-20049 GCA_000340945.1 Nocardiopsis synnemataformans DSM 44143
CCGTTGGCGGAGTCGGCGACGACCAGCGTCCGGGCCGCGCCGGTGAGCTTCTCCCCGGCCACCGGGAGGACGCGCACGCGGGTCCACGCGCCCGCTGCCCCACGGGACGTCGCCTCTTTGCCCGCCGGTGGTATTTCGCGCGCGCCATCCGGGTAGCCGACGGGAGTCCGTTGCACCAGCACGCGAAACACGGGGAGAAACCCATGGCCGATCTCAACCCCATCGAACTGCAGAAGGCGCTCAAGGGAGCCGACTACCCCGCCAGCCGCGACGACCTGGTGTCGCTGGCGAAGGGCAACGGTGCGGGCGACGACCTGGTCCAGAAGCTCTCCGACGCCGGTACGAGCCGGTTCGACGGCCCCGACGACGTGCAGAAGGCCCTCTTCGGCAAGTAGCGGCGGCCGACGAACGGGGCCGCGGGGAGCCACCGACCTGGGCGGCTCCCCGCGGCCCCGTCAGCAGCCACCGGGCCCCGGCCCGCACGGTCCCGAGCCCCCGCCCCCTCAGCCTCACGAACCCCTCGAACCTCCCGAGCCCCGCGCCCCAGTCCTCGCCTTCGTCGCGCCCCGTGGCCCGGGCGCTCAGGCGTGGGAGAGCGCGAAGGAGACCAGGAACCCGCAGACGGTGATGACGCCGATGGCCAGGTGGGTGTCCTCGAAGGCCTCGGGGATCATCGTGTCGGCGATCATGGCCAGGATGGCCCCGGCCGCCACGGCCGTCACCGTCGCCACCACGAACGCGGGCAGTCCGCCCACCACGGCGTAGCCCACCATGGCGGAGACCATGCTGGCGGCGGCGATCGCGCCCCACACGCCGAAGACGTACCCCCTGCCGCGGCCCGCCCGCCGCATGCCCGCCGAACTGGACAGCCCCTCGGGGATGTTGCTGATGAACACCGCGGCCACGGTCACCGCGCTGACCGCGCCGCCCTGGGCCAGGCCGACGCCGATGACCGCCGACTCCGGAACGCCGTCCAGCAGCGCCCCCAGCGCCAGCGCGAGGCCCGAACCGGCCTGCTGGCCCTCCGACGGCTGCTTCCTGGGCTGGCCGGACCGCTTGCGGTGCCGCGCCCCCCGCCGGGCCAGCACGATGTTGCCCGCGGTGTAGGCGGCCGCGCCCGCGAGGGTGCCGACCACCGCCGGGACCAGCCCGGCCTCCGCGTGCGCCTCGGCGATCAGCTCGAACGAGACCGCCGACAGCAGCACCCCGGCGCCGAAGGCCATCACCGAGGCGATCACCAGGCGCGGGATCCGCAGGGCGTACCCCAGCACCGCCCCCACCAGCAGCGCGGACCCGGCCAGCAGCCCCCAGGCGCCCGCCTCCACCACTCCCGCCATCCCCAGCCCCCTCCGCTGTCGGCGCGCCGACGACCGGCGCGCTCCCCCCTACGGGTGTTAGCAGGAAGGGGCGCCGGGGGTCGCGCGGCGCTGCGGCGCGCCGCGGATCGGGTTCCGGCGGCCCGTCTCGGTCCCCCAGAACGAAGTCGGCCAGAACGGGGACGGCTCCGACGGCAGGAGCACGCCCGCCCGGTCAGCCCCGCCCCGCCGGATCGAACCAGTGGTAGTCACGCAGGTCCGCGTCGCTGAGGAACAGGTACATGCGCAGCTCGCCGAACTCACGGTCCAGGCCGAACTCCCACGCGTAGTCCCGGGGGATCCGGGGCGGGGAGTCGCCGGTCCGGGTGTGGAGCGGGTCCGACGGCAGCTCCTCGAACTCGGTGACCTCGGCCATGCGCAGCAGGACCAGGGGGCCGATGTTCTCGGTCTCGTGCACCTCCCAGGTCCCCGAACCGGTCGCGAAGAAGTCATCGCCCATGCCTATGTGGCTGTTGTGCAGCCGGGAGAACCGGGCGGTCCCGTCCCGGTGGAAGGTGACCTCGCTGGTGTGGACCTCCTGCCAGGCGCCCACCCAGGTGCCCACGACCTCCTCCGGCTCGACCTCGCGCACCTGCGCCACGGGTGTGTACCGCAGCACGAACGAGGAGCACCCCGTCGTCCCCGCAGCGACGGCCAGCACCGCCGTCAGAGCCATCGCACGCGACAACCGCTTCATGGTTTCGTCCCCCGGGCCGACACGACAACGCCCCCATCCTCCACCGCCTCTGCCGGGCCGGGCAGCCGAGGCCCGCCTTTCCCCCTCCCTCCGAACGGGCGGACCACCGACGCGCCTGTTCCGACCGATCGGAACGGGGCGTCCGGGACGCTCGTGCGGAGGCCCTTCCAGGGCGGTCGCGCGGCGGTCCGTTCGCTCGTCCCGGCCACCGGGACGGCCTCCGCACGACGCGCGGCGCGTGCGCGGAAACGACTGCGGGGCAAGGGAAGGAGGCCCGTCCGCGTCGGGGGAGCGGACGCGAAACTGTACCGGATGTAAGGTACATTTTTCCCATGGGCTCACAACAGACGCGCGCGACGACCATGACGGCGACACGCCGGTGGCTGCTGCTGGTGACCGTGGCGGCCGGACTGCTGCTCGTCACCGTGGACAACACGATCCTGTACACCGCGCTGCCGACCCTGACCGCGCAGCTCGGGGCGACGGGCGCGCAGAGCCTGTGGATCATCAACGCCTACCCGGTGGTCATGGCCGGTCTGCTGCTGGGCAGCGGCACGCTGGGCGACCGGATCGGCCACGTGCGCATGTTCGTGATCGGGCTGGTGGTCTTCGGACTGGCCTCGCTGGTCGCCGCGTTCTCCCCCACGGCCTGGATCCTCATCGCCTCGCGCGCGCTGCTCGCGGTGGGCGCGGCGGCGATGATGCCCGCCACCCTGGCGCTGATCCGGATCGCCTTCCCCATCGAACGCGAACGCAACATCGCCATCGCGGTCTGGGGCAGCGTCTCGGTGGTCGGCGGCGCGCTGGGGCCCATCGTGGGCGGGGTCCTGCTGGAGTTCTTCTGGTGGGGGTCGGTCTTCCTCCTCAACGTTCCCGTGGTCCTCGCGGCGCTGGTCGCGACCGCGCTGATCGCGCCGCCCAACGTCCCCGACCCCGACAAGCGCTGGGACCTGCTCTCCTCGCTCCAGGCCATGGCCGGGCTGGTCGCCTCGGTGCTGGCGATCAAGGAGCTGGCGCACACGCCGCCGCGGTGGCCGCTCTTCGCCGTCGCCGTGGCCGTCGCCGCGGTGGCCTTCGTCCTGTTCACGCGCCGCCAGCGCCGCCTGGCGGACCCGCTGCTGGACTTCGCGGTCTTCCGCAACCCCGCCTTCACCTCCGGCGTGCTGGCCGCGGCGTTCTCGATGTTCGCCATCGGCGGCATCCAGCTCGTCACCACCCAGCGCTTCCAGCTGGTCGTGGGCTTCACGCCGCTGGAGGCCGGGCTGCTGGTGGCCGCCGTGGCGGCGGGTTCGCTGCCGACCGCGCTGCTGGGCGGGGCGTTCCTGCACCGGACCGGCCTGCTGCCCCTGATCGCGGGAGGGCTCGCCACGGGTGTGGCGGGTGTGGTCGTCTCGGTCGTGGGCTTCCAGACGGGCATCGGCTGGCTCGTCGCGGGACTGCTGCTGACCGGCGCCGGTCTGGGGGCGGCGATGTCGGTGGCCTCCACCGCGATCATCGGCAACGCGCCCGCCAGCCGCGCCGGGATGGCCTCCTCGGTGGAGGAGGTCTCCTACGAGTTCGGCAACCTGACCGCGGTGGCGCTGATGGGCAGCCTGGTCACGTTCGTCTACGCGGCCGCCGTCCAGCTGCCGCAGGGCGCCCCGGCCGCCGCCGGGAGGAGCCTGGCCGACGCCCTGGCCACGGCGGGGAACGACGGCGCGGTGGTCGGGGCGGCCCACGCCGCCTTCGACACCGGCTACCTGGTGGTGATGGTCGTGGTCGCGGCGGTCCTGGCGTGCGGCGCCGCCCTCACCTGGCGGCTGCTGCGCCACCATGGCCCCGGCACGTCATCGTCGGCGTACGCGGACCACTGACACCGGGGGAGAGCATGCGCAAGAGCAACCGGACACAGATCCTGGACGCGGCCTTCCGCGTCGTCCAGCGCGACGGCGTCACGGCCCTGACCTACGAGTCGGTGGCGGCCGAGACGGGTCTGACCAAGGGAGGGCTGCTCTACCACTTCCCCTCGCGCGAGGCCCTGCTCCAGGCCCTGCACGAACACCTGGCCCAGGGGTGGGACGACCACCTGGCGGAGGCCGCCGGGAGGAGCGCGGAGCGGGCCACGCCCCGCGAGCGCCTGGCGGCCTACGCCCGCGTGGCCGCGCACAGCTCCACGCGCGCCGAGCTGCTGCTCCTGCTGGAGACCGCGAACGAACCGGCCACGCGCGCCCCCTGGGACGAGGTGATGCGGCGCTGGACCTCCGAGCCGTCCGCCGCGCCGATGACGCCGGAGGAGATGGAGCTGTTCGTGCTGCGCCTGGCCGCGGACGGCCTGTGGCTGTACGAGTCGCTGTCCAGCGGCACGCTCCCGCCCCCGCTGCGCCGACAGGTCGCCGAACACCTGGCCCGCGCCATCGCGCCCGAGCAGGACCAGAATCCGGACCCGGCGCCGGACCGGGACGGAACCGGCCGGGACGAAGCGGTTCCGAACCCGAAGGACCCGGACGCCCCGGACGCCTCGAACGCTCCGGAGACCCCGGACGCTCCGGACGGGGACCCGGCACCGGGCCCGGGAGCCAAGGCTTCCTGACCAGGCTCCAAGGACTCCTGGTCGGGCGCGCGTCCCCAACGGCCGCACGCTCCGGGGTCAAGGCTTCCCGTCCGGGCGCGCGTCCCCACCGGACCGCCCGCGCCGGGGCCCACGGGCGTGCGCCCCGAGCCGGGAAGCGCGTCCGTCCGCCGCCCCGGACGCTGGCCCTCAGGCCCCTCCGCTCACCAGGGCCTCACCCAGCGGTGTGCGCGCGTGCATCACCCGCGTGCTCTCCCTGCGGCCGTCCACCAGCCCCGACCGCCGCAGGATCGACAGGTGGTGCGAGGCCGTGGAGACAGCCATCGCGCAGTCCCCGGCCACCTCCGACGTGGACCGGGGCCCGTCCAGGGCCAGCAGGACGCGGGCGCGCCCCGACCCGAGCAGTTCCTCCAGCGCGTCCGCGGCGACCGTGCCCTCACGCGTCCACGACGCCGACAGCCCGTGCACCGGGTAGAACAGCGTCGGCTGCACGGGCGGCTCGGTGAGCACCGAGCAGTGGGGCGTGCTCATCACGGAGGGCGTGAGCACCACTCCGCTGCCCTCACAGGCCACGTCCTCGTTGTGCCTGCGCATCCCGACCTCGATCGCGTCCCGGTGCCAGCCCACGGACCCGTGCAGCGTGCCCACCATCGCCGCCACGCCGCCCGCGCCCATGCGCCGCACCCGCAGGTCGATGTCCGCGCCCAACAGGCGCCGGATCTGCGGCCAGTGCGGGGCCAGCGCGGCGTCCCAGACCGCCTTCCAGGCGTCCGAGACCAGCGCCCGGGTGCGCTCGGGATGGGCGATCATGTCCGCCACCAGGGAGTGGCGGCGCCCCCGCGAGCGCGCGAGCACCTTGGTCAGGTCGGCCCGGACGGCTTCGGGCGGCACGCGCCGCAGGCGTTCGGCCTCCTCCCCGGGGGTCATGTCCCAGGAGGGGGCGGCCGTGAGGAAGTCGGGGAAGTAGCCCTCGTGGCCGATCACCGTCGCCAGGTACTCGAACGGCCTCCTCGGCAGCGACCCCCGCACCGCGCGCAGCCAGCCCCACTGGAGCGGGTGGCCCGACGGGTCGAGCAGGACCCGGACCGCGTGGCACAGCTCGTGGCCCGGGGAGACGCCGAACCGGATCGCCGAGACGTCGGCGGCGCCGATCCGGAAGCGGACCCTGTTTCGATGCACATCGAAAGTGTAGAGCGCGGCGTGCCCGCCCGGCCATGGTGGAGCCACACCGGGACGGGCACACCGAAGGGACGCCGCGATGAGGCTCGCACTGCTCTACCACTACGACACCACCACCACCGCCACCGAGGTCCGCCCCGTGGCCGGGTTCGAGGAGTGAGCACCGTGGAGAACACGACACACGAGCGCGTGGTTTCGGCCGACGAACTCCGGGTCGGCGACTCGCGCACCCTGCGCTTCGAGGGCCGCCCCCACGGCTCGGGGGTCTCGTTCTTCCTCGTGGACAACGACCCCGGCCAGGGGCCCGGCCCGCACCGCCACCCCTACACCGAGACGTGGACCGTCCTGGAGGGCGAGGCCGCGTTCACCGTCGGCGACCGCCGGTTCGCGGCAGGGGCGGGCGACACCCTGGTCGTCCAGCCCGGGGTGTGGCACGGCTTCACCAACACCGGCACGGGACGGCTGTGCGTGATGTGCGTGCACGCCTCCGACACGATGATCCAGGAGTGGAAGGACTGAGCCCCCGCCGGACGGCGCGCGCCGCCGGGCCCCGGGTCCGGCGGCGCGTTCGTTGTCCGGAAGCGTTGCCGGTGTGGTGTGCGGGGTCACCGCACCGACGGTCCTGCTTCCGCAGCCGTGCGTGAGCCGGTACCGGCCGCGATGGCATATCCGGCATAAACGGACAAAAGTGAATCTACGCCGTAAAGGCGCGGCGTTTCAGACTGGACAACTGACACGGTGTGGAGATCACGGGGCCAGGTAGCGTTCCGTCCACCGCGCGAACCGCTCGCCGTAGCGGTTCTGCGCGCCGTCCAGCACGGCGGCGACCTCGGAGTCCGTGGGCAGGCCGCGTCCGAAGTGCTCCTGGAGCCAGGCGCGGTACCGGGCGCGGCGGGGTCCGTGCTCGTCCTGGGGCTCGCCGCGCAGGTAGGGCGGGTAGCCGTGGTCGGCGCCGATCTCGGAGTCCGCCCCCAGGAGCAGGACCAGTCCGCGGGGGTTCTCGGCCACCACTGCCAGAGCGCCCTCGTCACCGAGGACGACGACGGGCAGGGCGGCGGGGTCCTCGCGGTCGTCGCAGCGCCACAGGGCGTAGACGGAGCCGGAGCCGTTGGCCAGGGCGAAGGGGACGAGGCGGGACCGGAACGCCGGATCCTCCGGCCAGCCGGACAGCAGCTCGGGGTCGTCGTAGCCGAGCGTCTCGAAGCCGTCCGCGACGAAGTCACCGGCGGCCTGCTCCTCCAGCTCCTTGAGCAGGTTCAGCTCCGGCACGGGCGAGTAGTGGGCCATGTCGCCTCCCGGGCGGTACGTTCTGCGGGCCCGAAGAACGTACCGCGCCACCACGACACCCGGGTGGCCCGGTGGTGCGGACCGCCGGGGGAGGGGGCTCGGAACCCCTCTTCCCCGGGACGGACGTGGCGTGCGCGGGATCCCTGCCCCGGGCCGCGGGGCACACCGGGTGCCAGCACCCACCGGCCCGCGGCGCCTACCGGTTCCCGGCGCCTACCGGGGCGCGGGACGGAACCCGGCGATGGGGTTCTCCAGCGTGCCGACCAGTTGCAGGGCCCCGGACGGGTCCTGGAGGTCGACCATCTGGCGGTTGTTCCGCAGTTGCAGCCGGTTCAGGCACGAGAGCGCGAAGCGTTCCGCGAACAGGTCGTCGCGCGCGAAACGGTCGGCCAGGTGGGGGACGGACGCCTGGTAGTCGGCGACGCAGGCGGCCACGGTGCGCCAGAAGTCGGTCTCGGACAGGACGCCCTCACCGGCGAGGATGCCGTTGAGGAAGCGCAGGAAGCAGTCGAAGACGTCGGTGAACAGCGACAGCACCCGCATGTCCCCGGGCACCTCGGCGCGGATGCGCTCGACCTCGGCGGGCAGCTCGGCGTCCGGGTTCATCACCGCGATCTCCTCGGCGATGTCCTTGAGCAGGACCCGCTGGGGCACCCCGTCGCGCAGGACGAGGATGACGTTCTCCCCGTGCGGCATGAACACCAGGTCGTGGGAGTAGAAGGAGTGCAGCAGGGGGACGAGGTAGGCGTCGAGGTAGCGGCGCAGCCAGTCCGCGGGCTCCAGGCCCGACTCGGCGACGAGCTCCCCCGCGAGGGACCTCCCCCGGGCGTCGGTGTGCAGCAGCGAGGCCATCGTGGCCAGCCGCTCGCCCGACCGCAGCCGCGCCACCGGGCTCTCGCGCCACAGCGCGGCGGTCATCTTCAGGTACGGCGACCCCTCCGCGGAGGCCTGCGCGTAGTGGGTGGTGCGGTAGCCCACCGCGGCCCGCTCGCGCAGGATCTCCACACGCGTTGCGCGCAGGACGGGGTCGTCGGCCACGAGCGCGGCGACCCAGTCGTTGATGGCGGGGGTGGCCTCCATGTACTTGGCGGAGAGCCCGCGCAGGAAGCCCATGTTCAGCACCGACAGCGCCGTCTTGACGTAGTGGCGTTCGGGGGCCGAGGTGTTGAAGAAGGTGCGGATGGACTGCTGCGCGCGGTACTCGTCGGGGCCGTGGCCCAGGCACACCAGGTCGCGGCGGGGGGCGTCGGCGGNNNNCACTGCCACGGGTGCACCGGGATCAGGTGGTAGTCGCCGGGGTCCAGGCCCATGCCGGTCAACTGCGCGTCGAAGACGGCGAGGGCCTCGGCGCCGAGTTCGCCCCGCAGCAGTTCCTCGCGGTCCAGGTCGGCCGAGCAGCTGAACGTCGTGCGCTCGCGCCGCGCGGCGACCCACACCAGCCGCACGGGGGCGGCGGCCTCGGGGGCGTAGGCCCGGTACTCCGCGGCGTCGAAGCCCAGGCGCCCGTTGTTGGCGACGAAGCACGGGTGGCCCTCGGTCATCCCCGCCTCGATCTCCTGGAACCCGGCGCGCGCCAGCTCGGCGGCGCCCGGCTGCGCGCCCGACATGCGGTAGGCGCTGCTGGCCAGGGTGCTGGTGACCTCCTCCAGGTAGACGGGCAGGACGTCCTCGTCGAGCGCGAGCGTCTTGCGCAGGTCCAGGACCAGGTCGAGCGCGTCCAGGGGCAGGTGTGCGCCGTCGCGCCGCAGGTCGCGGCGGACGATGCTGTCGGCCTCGATCCGCCAGTGGTCCAGGGCCATGACGCGGGCGGCGAACCGGTACTCGACGGTTCCGTCGTCGCTGGTGACCGAGAACAGGCCGTCGGGGCCGGGTTCGGGGCTGAACAGCCGCTCGTGGGCGAACTCGGCCAGGGCCTTGCGCACGAGCAGCCGGTTGGCGCGGTCCCAGGTCTCGGGGGACAGGTGGGCGGTCGCGTCGCGGGGGTCCTGGAGGCGGGGCTGGCGGGTGTCGGGTCCGGTGGTGGGCGTGGTCATCTGCCGATGCCTCCTGTGGTCGGGGCCGCGGCGACGGCGGCGCGGAACTGGGCGCGGGTGCAGGTGCTCAGGCGGGCGTCCTTGTCCCTGAGCGTCACGGTGGTGAGGACCCGGAACCCCATGGCGGCGTTGAGCGCGTGGACGGCGGTGTTGCGCACGTCCGGTTCGACGACGACGCGTCGGGTGGCGGGGTCGGAGAACACCAGCTCCATGACGGTGGTGATCACGGCGCGGGAGAAGCCGTGTACGGGCGTGTCCGTGGGCGCCACCAGGAAGTGCATGCCGGTGTCGCCGGGGAGCACGGGGTAGTGGGCGGCGAGTTCGCTGTGCCCGGGGTCGTAGCGCTCCACCAGGAAGCGGGGGGCGCCCCGCCACTCCCCGACGTAGGCGTGCTCGTGTGCGGAGGCGGCCATGGCGCGGTAGTCGCGGGCGACGTCGTCCTCGGTGGCCTCGGACATGAGCCAGTAGTGGGATTTGGGGTGGGTGAGCCAGCGGTGCAGGAGGGGGACGTCGGTGCCGGGGTCCACGGGCCGGACGCGGAACCCGCCGAGTTCGGGGTCGGTGCGGGTGAAGACGGGTGCGGGGGCCTGGTCGGGCGCGGGCCGCGTCGGTGCCTGGTCTCTCATCGCCGCGCCGCCTTCCGTGCCGGGCCGGAGGCCGGGACGGCCTTCTCCACCGTGCCGCCTTCGATCGGGCCGCCTTCGATCGTGCCGCCTTCGAACGGACCGCCCTCGATCGGGCCGCCCCCGTCCCGGGCGTCGGTGTGCGGTGCGCCCTGTTCGGGTGCGCCGAACTCCTGGAAGGCGATCGAGCGCTCGACGGCGTAGGGCTCGCGGCCCAGCATCGCGCGCAGGATGCAGGAGTTGCGGTAGGCGCCCATGCCCAGGTCGGGGGCGACGAAGCCGTGGGTGTGCAGTTCGGCGTTCTGCACGAAGACGGCGCCGCGGGCGGGCTCCGGTCCGCGGCCGTCGTCGGGGGAGCCTCCCGCTCCGGGTGCGTCCTCCCCGGCGGTGGGCGCCTCGCGGTCGACGCGGTAGTCGCGGCGCACCGCGAAGCGCCCGGAGTCGTCCCAGGCCAGGCGGTCGGCGATGGGTTCCAGGAAGTCCGGCATCCGGTACTGGTAGCCGGTGGCGAGCACCAGGCCCTCGGTGTCGAGGGTGAAGTCGCGCCCCTGGTCGGTGTTGCGCAGGTCCAGGGTGTACGCGCCGCGCGCCGCGTCGTGGCGGGCGCCGGTGACCTCGGTGCCGGTCATCAGGCGTACGGGCGGCGGGCCGAGGCGGCTCTTGACGTAGAGCAGGTCGTAGATGGCGTTGACGAGGTCGGAGTCGATCCCCTTGTACAGGTTCTTCTGCGAGGCCACGAGCCGGTCGCGGGTGGGGCCGGGCAGCGCGTGGAAGTGGTCGGCGTACTCGGGGGAGGTCATCTCCAGGGTGAGCTTGGTGTACTCCAGCGGGAAGAAGCGCGGGGAGCGGGTGACCCAGTTCAGCTGGTACCCGTGGCCGTCCAGGTTCTGGAGCAGGTCGTGGAAGATCTCCGCGGCGCTCTGTCCGCTGCCGACGACCGTCACGCTGCGCCTGTCGCGGAGCCGCTGCCTGGCGGGCAGGTAGCCGGAGCTGTGCACGGCGTCGCCGGGCAGGTCGCGGCAGGGTTCGGGCAGGTAGGGGGGTGTGCCGGTGCCGAGCACCAGGCGCTGTGCGCGGTGGGTGTGCCGTGCGCCGGTCGCGGTCTCGGTGCTGTGCAGCAGGTAGAGGGCCTGGTCGGGGTCGTACTCCACGGACTCCACGCGCTGGCCGAAGCGGACGGCGTCGCCGAGCCGCCGGGCCGCCCAGCGGCAGTAGTCGTCGTACTCGGCGCGCAGGGGGTAGAAGCGCTCGCGGATGTAGAAGGGGTAGAGCCTGCCGGACTCCTTGAGGTAGTTGAGGAAGGAGAAGGGTGAGGTGGGGTCGGCGAGGGTGACCAGGTCGGACATGAACGGGGTCTGGAGTTCGGCCTCCTCCAGGAGCATGCCGGTGTGCCAGGAGAACTCGGGTTTCTCGTCGAGGAAGAGGCCGTCCAGGCCGGGAATGGGCGCGGTCAGGCAGGCCAGGCCGAGGTTGAAGGGGCCGATGCCGACGGCGGCGAAGTCGTGGATCCGGTCGGGGCCGGCGGCCGGGGCGGGGCGGGGGCTGGTGGTCAACGGGACCTCCCGGTGGCGGTGGTCGGCAGGGCGGCGGTGGCCGCGGGACCCGCGTGGGCCGCGGCCGGGGCGGGCTGGTCGGGCGGGGCCGGGTGGTCGTGGAACCCGCGCCCGGCGGTGAAGCGGTCGACGTGTCCGGCGATCAGGTCCAGTACCTCGGCGACGTCCTCCACGGTGGCCCTGGGGTTGAGCAGGGTGAGTTTGAGGTGGGGTCGGCCGCCGACCGTGGTGCGCGCCACGAAGGCGCGGCCCGAGGCCAGCAGTGCTTCACGCGCGTACCGGTTGGCCGCGTCGGCGGTGTCGGGGTCGGTGCCGGGCGCGGTGCAGCGGAAGACCAGGGTGCTCAGGCTGGGCCGGGTGACCACGGTGAAGCGCGGGTCGGCGTCGAGCAGGGCCCAGGCGGTGTCGGCCAGGTCCAGCACGCTGTCGAAGAGGGCGCCCACGCCGTCGGCGCCCATGACGCGCAGGGTGAGCCACAGTTTGAGGGCGTCGAAGCGGCGCGTGGTCTGCAGGCTCTTGTCGACCTGGTTGGGGGAGAGCAGCGGGGTGCTGCCGTCCGAGCGCGAGTTGAGGTAGTCGGCGTGGTAGGTGACGTGGCGCAGGACGGCGCGGTCGCGGACCACGATCGCGCTGGAGCTGACCGGCTGGAAGAAGGACTTGTGGAAGTCCACGGTGACCGAGTCGGCGCGTTCGACGCCCTCCAGCAGGTGGCGGTGGCGCGATACCAGCAGGCCGCAGCCGTAGGCGGCGTCGACGTGCATCCACACGCCGCGCTGCTCGCACAGGTCGGCGATGCGGGGCAGGGGGTCGATGCTGCCGAAGTCGGTGGTTCCGGCGGTGGCGACGACGGCGATGGGCAGGAGTCCCTCGGCGCGGCATCCGCGCAGCTGGGCGGCCAGGGCGTCGGGGCGCATGCGCCGTCTGTCGTCGCAGGCCACGGTGATGACGGATTCGTAGCCCAGTCCGAGGAGGGCGGCCGACTTGGCGACGCTGAAGTGTCCGGCCTCGGAGGTCAGGACGCGCATCCTGGGCAGGAGGTCGGCCAGGCGGGTGTCCTGGCCGCCGTCCGCCTTCGCGCGCTGGTGGGCCTCGTCGCGTGCCATGAGCAGGGCCTGGAGGTTGGACTGGCTGCCGCCGCTGGTGAAGACCCCGTCCGCGGTCTCGCCGAAGCCGATGCGCTCGCGGGTCCAGTCGACGAGCCGCTGTTCGATCAGGGTGCCCCCGGCGCTCTGGTCCCAGGTGTCGAGGGAGGAGTTGACGGCGGACAGGACGGTCTCGCCGAGCAGGGCGGGCAGGACCACGGGGCAGTTGAGGTGTCCCATGTAGCGGGGGTGGTGGAAGTAGACGGCGTCGTCGAGGTAGACGCGTTCGAGTTCGTCCAGTGCCGCGGTGGGGTCGTGGAGCGGTTGGTCGAGGTCGACCTTGTCGATCTGGGGGCGCAGGTCCTCGGCCGTGGCTCCGGTGAGCGGCCGGTCGACCCCCGCGATCCGCCGGGCGACCCGGCCTGCGGCCTCGCCGGTCAGGTCGCGGTAGCGTTCGGCGCTGCTGGCGTCGAACAGCTGTGTCCGGGGGTCGTCGGGGTCCTGGTCGGAGGGGGGCGTCGGCTCGGGCCTGGTGCCGAGGGCACCGGCGTTCCCGTGCAGCGGGCCCGGTGCGGACCGCGCGAGGGAGCTCATGGATCATCCTCCTGAAAACGGGCATGCCGACAGCATCCGCAAGCCGGATGTGGGCATGGGGTGAGGAACTTCGCGAACACTCTTATGTAGGGCGCCCTAACTAAGGGGAGGCTAGCCTAAGTGTTCGAGCCCGTACAGTGTGAGGAGAGTTACAATGGTGGCCACAGTGATCGCTTAGAGTGACTAAAGCCCGCTGACCAGCGCAAACGCCGGTGACACAGAGTGGTGTGGTCTTCGCGAAAACCGAACACCCGACGCGTCGGACGCGGTCGACGTTTGCCCTCTCCCGGAACTTGCGTGGCGCTCGGTGCGAGGTCGATGTCTCGGTGCCCCCGCCCGGCCCGGGGGAGCGGTCGGCGTCATGATCGGGCGGTGCGCTGTGCCAGGTCAGGCGGGCCCGGTGGCTCCGGTGAGGAGCACGAACCCCCGCGCCCTCCGCCTCTCTGGGATCATCGGGGCCGACCGGACCCCCTGCGCTCGGAAGCGGTGCCATGGCCCACCCCCCACACGACAGCGCGCCCTCCCCGGGCCGCCCCCGCACGCACCGGAACACGGCAGGTCACCGGCGGCGGACGAAGCGCCCGGCCGGGGTCGTGGCCCCGGTACTGGCCCTCCTGCTCGCGAGTACCTCCTGCGCCCTGGTCGGGGAACTGGTCGAGGAACCGTGGGATGTCCGGATCACCGTGGATGCGCTCTCCCAAGGGCCACTCGCGCCCCGCGCTGACCACAGCCTGGTCTGGTCCGGTGAGGAGGTCCTGGTCTGGGGCGGGCACGCCGCCGGTCAGCACGACTCCTTCTCAGACGGCGCCGCCTACTCTCCCCGGAGCGACACCTGGCGTCCCCTGCCCGACAGCGGCCTGGAGCCCAGGACCCGCCACAGCGCCGTCATGGTCGAGGGCCGGATGCTGGTCTGGGGAGGCTTCACACCGACCTACGACGGCGAGCAGGACGCGCACCTGGCCCGGGACGGAGCCTTCTACGACCCCGAACGCGATGTCTGGGAGCCGATCGCGCCCGCGCCGGAGAGCAGGACCAAGGCGCGCGGGGTGGTCGCCGACGGCCGCGTCGTCTTCGGCGGCGGGTACAGCGAGCGGGGCGGGGAGGGCTTCCTGGTGTACTCGCCGCGGGAGGACGCCTGGCACACCGTCCCCCTGGACCACGGGCCCGAGGGCGCCGTCGTCCACGATCTGGCGGCCCTGGGCGACACCGTGGTGGCCGTCGGCGACTCCCGTGAGGGGATGTTCCTGGCGACGATGCGGATCGGAGAGGAGGCCGCGTCGGTCCGGGACGTCTCCGACCTCCCCGGGGCCGGGGAGATAGACGCCTCGGTCGGACTGGCGGCACTGCCCGAGGACCGGGTGCTCCTGGCGCTGAGGGGCGGTGAGGTCGCGGGCCTGTACGAGGTCGGGCCGACCGGGGCGGAGCCGCTGGACGAGTCGGACTACTCCGACTTCCGCCCTCCGGTGCCGACGTACACCGGCGGCCTGCTCGCGGGAGGGATGGACTTCGTCGACGGACTGGGGCTGCTCGCGACCGGGCCCGGCGAGATCAGTCTGTGGGACCCCGGGGCCGGGCGGTCCCGCCGCTTCCAGACCGAGGCGCTGTCGGGGTACTGCGGTCCCCTCGTCCCCGTGGCCGAGGGCGCGGTGGTTGGCTGGGGCGGTCTGGGCTGCGCCTCCACCGGGGTCAGGGTCGACGTCTCGGTGCCCCCGCCCGGCCCGGGGGAGCGGTCGGCGTCCTGACCGGCCCCTTCCTCCCCGCGTCCCGGTCCTCGCCGCGCCCTGCCCGCGACGGTGCGCTGCGGCAGGTCAGGCGGGCCCGGTGGCTCCGGTGAGGAGCACACGCGGTGGCAGGGATCAGGCGGAGGCGCCCTTGCCGGTGGCCATGACGGCCGTGCGGACCGCGTTGCGCAGCCCGGGGGCCGCGGCGTCGAAGCGTTCCTGGAGCGCTTTGACCGCGGGCCTGTGCCGCCAGCGCTCGTTGGGGGCGAACAAGGTCCACACGTCGCCCTCGGCCGCGATCGCGACCATGGCCGCGTCCTGGAGGGGCACCGTCGCCGCGTCGCGGCCCCCCAGGACCGCGTCGCGCGTGCGCTCGCGCAGCTGGCCGACCTCCTCGGGCCGGCCGAGGGTGACCGTGCGGGTGGGGAACACCCCCAGCATCCGGCCGCGCTTGACCGTGACCGACCCGTTCGCGACGAGTTCCCCGCGCACCAGCTCCTCGGCCCTGCCCATCTGGGGGTAGAGGAGGTTGATCCAGTGGTGCGGCTCGTTGGGGGACAGGTCGGACAGGACCCGGGCCAGGAACGGGTCCTGGGGCGCTCGGGCGATGGCGCGCGTCACCTTGCCGTCGCGGGGGCGCAGCAGCCCGCCGAGGGTCAGGTCGGCCAGCGCCGCGGCGCACAGCAGCTGGCCGCGGTAGGCGGCGCTGACGGGGTCGAACCGGTTCTTGTCGGTGTCGTAGCTGAGCAGGTAGAGCCGCTGCGGCAGTGTCAGGTCCATGTCGTTCTCCTCCAAGGCGTTCCCGCGGGGAGCCCGCCGACGGCGGGAGCCTCCGCGGGCTCGGACGGGCGCTGTCGTGTCAGCACCGTTCCTGAACAGTGATCAGAAGTGACCCCGGGGGTCACGCTGGCACTGCACCCATCCCGAACGGTTCTGGATGGGCTGGGTCGCCGCGTTCTCTCTTCGCCGGGGTGGCACGGATCGTGTCTGTGATCCCGTGGCGGAGCGACGGCTTCCCTCACGCCCAGAACTACCCAGTACGGCCTGGGCGGTCCGATGCCCCGCACCATCACTCCGGTGGTGTGGGGGCGGTGCCGTCCGACGCCGGACCGGGTGGCCCTGGGCGCGCCGCCCGACCGCGATGCTGGCAGCATCGTGCCGGGAGACCTTCCTACGTTTGGTGGTCAGGGGTTTTTGCCAGTGCTGGGCACCCCACCGGGAGGTATAGGCCGGATCCACGGCGATGACCGCCACCCCCAGGGTGTGGGCCATCGACACCAGCCGGGACCGCAACCGAGCGGTGGGAAAACCACTGATCAACTGCCGAAACTTCTTACGGCGTCCGTGCTTCTCCCGGGACTTGTCCGTAGAGAAGTCCAGGTCCTCCACCGCGATGGCCCGCACACCGCTTGCGGTGGCCCAGCGCAGCAGTCGGGACAGGGCGTGGCGTACTTGCGCATCCCGGTGGGAGGCGCTGCCGGACAGGGCGAAGGCGAACCGGCGCGGGTCCCCGACCGGGTTGCCGTGGGTGTCGAGTCGCCAGGCGGCCAGGTGGTCGGCGTTGGTGTCCACCCCGACCGCCCCGCGGGCCAGCGCCGCTTGCATAGGCAGGGCAGGCACCGCCTGCGGGGTCCAGGACGCGCTCACGTACCACCGGCCCTGACCAGGGCCCCGGCCGGTGTCCAGGTGGATGCGGTAGGTCACCGCCCCGTCGGCCTCGACCCGGTCGGCCCACTCCGTACCCCGGTGGGAGAAGGCCACCCGGCCCGAGAGCACGTACCGGCCACGGGGTGCGTTGGCCAGGTCCGCCAGCGGAGCGGGCAACCTGATCGAGGTCTGCCCTTCGGGGGTGATGCGGATGGTTTCGTTGCCGTAGCGTTTGCCAGACTCACCATCAGCTTGGAGAAAGAAGCGTGCGGCCTCCCACCGGGCCCGCCACCCGGTTTCGGTTAGCTGTGCCCGGTCCAGATGGTGGCGACTGTTCAGCAGCCGTTTGCCGCCACGCACCACATGGACCCGCCCCGCCTCCCAGTCGGCCACCGCCACCGCATGGCGATGCTCCAGGGCGGCCAGGCGTCGGGACTTGGCATGCCACTCCCTCCGGCAGGAGTACCCGCCCGGAACACCCTTGGCGCCCTTGGCCCCGAGTGGTTGGGACAAACGGTGGCGCAGGGTGTCGATTCCGGCTTGGAGGCGGTGCAGGTGGGCGAGCTGGCTGCGGCGGGCCAGCGCCCACTGCTCGTTGGAGGCCCTGGTGATCGCCCCCGCCCACCGCGACGACGAGACGGCGGTCACCTCCCGTTTACGGACCGCCCAGGATTCCTTACCGTGGCTGGTACCGTCCGCGCATCGGGTGGCCAGGTCTGTGGAGGCGAGCGAGCTCAGGTGTGCGCCCACGGCCCGCAGCACCGCCTCGTCTTCAGGGGTGAGGCCTTTGAGCCGGTCACGCACGCTCACCCCGGTCGGCGCGGGGACCAGGAACGGGTCGGCGATCGACCTCAACCGCCGCGTGCCGGTACCTGCCATCCCTTCCCACCTCCCGATCCTGCCGGTTTCGTCGCTGTGTTCGATACGACCGTAGCCAGGACCAGGGGCGCCTGTCCGGAGAATCAGCGAACTCCTCGGACGGAGTTTCCTGGGCGAGCCATGTACAGGGGGAGGGCACCACACCACACACCGCCTTCCGACAGCAGCACAGGATCACTCCTGGGACCTCGTGTGCGTTTGAGTGGCCTCCCGATCCAACAGCTAACAACCCCGTTCGGGTGTGCGGGCGGCCCGCGCCGGGGCCCTCACCGGCGCGGCTCCCAGCGGAAGATCCGGGTGGCCGCCGCGACGGCGACGACGACCCAGGCCAGCGTGGGCACCAGCAGGATCAGGGAGTCCGCGACCGGAACGCCGCCGCTCCAGGCGTTGGCGACCAGTTCGGAGGCCGAGCCGCCGGGAAGCAGCCGCTTGAGCAGGGTCAGCTCCTCGGTGCCGGTGAACCCCACCCAGCCGGCGATGGCCAGGACGCCGACCATGATGGGCAGCGTGGTCACCTGGGCGTGGTCGGGGGAGTTGGTCAGCCCGGCCGTGGCCAGCCCCAGGGCCGCCATCATGACCATCGTCGCGACGAGGGCCGCCACCAGCAGGAGCACGTTGTCCGGAGTGCCGCCGACCACGGCCAGCACGGTCAGGATCACGGTCACCTGGACCAGCGTGACGGCGGTGACCGGGAGCAGCAGTCCGGTGAGGATGCTGGCGTCGCTCGACGCCGTGGAGCGCAGCCGCTTGAGGAAGAGGTTCTGCCTCCGGGAGGCGAGCGTGGTCACCGAGGTGGTGTAGAGCCCCATGGTCACCACGAGGAATACCAGTACCGAGGCGATGGCGCCCAGGTCCAGGACTTCGCGCAGCGCCGGGAAGGCCTGGTGCAGGTAGATGTAGAACGCGCTGGAGGCCGCCGGGACGATGAGCATGGTGACCAGGACCAGCCGGTTCCGGAAGATCTGGATCAGCTCGCTCTGAGCGATCGAGAGCATGGTGAGGGTCCTTTACTGGAAGGTTCGGAAGCGGGGCGTGTCCGGCGGACGTCGCCCGCCGTGTAGCGGGGCGGATGTCCGCCCGATACCGCCTAGTCGCTGCCGATGGAGCGGAAGACGTCGTCGAGCCGGGTCGGCCCGGCCTCCAGCCCCCGCAGTTCGACCGCGTTGTCCCGCGCCCAGCCGAGCAGGGTGTACAGGTCCTGCTGCAAGCCGAGGGTCTCGACGAGGAACGTCCCGTCGCCCTGGCGCGCGGCCCGCACGGGCGGCTCCGGCGCGGGATCGGGCAGGGAGAAGCGGATCGTGGCCGGAAGGGTCTGCGTCAGCTCGGCCACGGTCCCCTCCTGGTGGAGGGAACCCCGGTGCATCAGCCCGATGCGGTCGGCGCGCTGCTGGGCCTCCTCCAGGTAGTGCGTGGTCAGCACGATGGTCGAGCCGTCCTCGCGCAGCCTGTCCACGGCCTCCCACAGCCCGTCCCGGGACTGGATGTCCAGGCCGGTGGTGGGCTCGTCCAGGAAGATCAGCTCCGGCGACCCGTACGCGGCGGTGGCGAAGTCCAGGCGCCGCTTCTCGCCGCCGGAGAGCTGGGACACCTTGGTGCCGGCCTTGCCGGTGAGGCCGACCATGCCGAGCACGCGTCCGACCGTGTCCGTGCGCCGGGTGAGCCGGCCGATCAGCCGGACCGACTCCTTCACCGTCAGGTCCGGAGAGAACCCGCTCTCCTGGAGCATGATGCCCATCCTGGGCCGCACGGCGCGCCGGTCGCGCGGGTCCTGGCCGAAGACCCGTACGGTGCCCGAGGTGGCGGTGCGGTGCCCCTCGACGGTCTCCAGGGTGGAGGTCTTGCCCGCGCCGTTCGTGCCGAGCAGCGCGTAGAGCTCACCGCGCCCCACCTGCAAGGACAGGTCCTTCACGGCGTGGAAGTCGCCGTACTCCAGGTTGAGGCGTTCGACGTCGATGACTGCTGTGGAGGTCATGTGTCCATTGCAGCGCCCGTCGCGCTCCCGGGGCAGTGGGACCACGTCACCAACCGGCCGTGACGTTTGTCGGGGTGAAGCCATGACGCGGTGTCACTGGTGGGCGCGGCGCGAACAGCGGAATACTGGGGCGGACCCTGCCCTCGACCCCGGAGAGCCGCACATGGACACCCGGCCCCCGCGCATCCCGCCAACGGCCGCCCCGGCCCTCCTCCCTCCGCCCGGCCCGAACGCCCGGCGGTCGGCGGAGGAGCGGTGAGCCCGTTCCGGGGAAAGCCGAACGCGACGTCCGAACAGGCCGAGACGACGCAGGGGCAGTTGCACGCGCACAACCTCAGCATGGCCACGGCCTCGCTCACCACGGTGGGGGCGATCCTGGCGGCGATCGACTCCGACTCCGTGTGGGACGTCCTCACCCTGGGGCTGAGCCTGGTGGCGGCACTGACGGCCGTCACGCAGTGGGCGGCGGGCCGCTTCTCCCGCGTCGCGCTCCCCTGCCTGGCCGTCACCGCGGCCGTGTGGCTGATCGGAGTGCTGGTCTGGGACAACGCGTCGGCGTCCTACGGGTTCGCCGTCGTGGCCACCCTCGTGGTCCACCGGCTTCCGCGCCACCAGCGGGCGGCGACTGCCGGGCTGCTCGCATTCGCCGCCGCGGTGCCCGCGGCGAGGCTGCTCCTGCACGAGGACATCCTCGACACCCTGGTCCAGTACGTCCTCGTCTCCGCGGCCATCGCCTTGGTGGGCGTCGTGCTCACCTACCTCAACCAGCTGGTCTCCGGCCTCGTCACGGAGTTGGCGGCGGCGCGTGAGCGCGAGGCGGAGCTGGCCGTGGCCCAGGAACGCATGCGCTTCGCCAGCGACCTGCACGACATCCAGGGC
>ANAW01000186.1:0-29586 GCA_000340945.1 Nocardiopsis synnemataformans DSM 44143
CCAGCGCCCCACGTCCTCGGAGCGGGACAGTGGTGGGCGTTCTCCCCAGCGGTCGACCGGCGATGGTGCGCGCAGTACCGCCGAGAGCACGTCACAGCCGGACGCCACGCCCGCACCTGAGCAGCGGACCGCATCGGAGGACGTCCCGCCGTCTACGCCGTCCGTCGCCGAAACCGGCAGTGGCCAGCACGAGACCGACCTCAGGACGGAGAGCGCGCCGCCACCGCCGCACGTCACCGAGAGCGGCGGCGACCAACGCGACACCGGTCCCAAGTCCGAGAGCGGACCGCCTCAGGACACAGAGGACACCGGGCACACCACTGCCGAGCGCGACGCCGAACAGTCCGACGAGCGCGGCGAGGACGTCTCCCAGAACGACGACCGTTCCGAGGACGGTGACAGGGGCCGGTCCAGCGACGGCAGACAGCCGGACGAGGGAAACAACGACAGCTCCGGCGATGCTCAGCGTTCCGATGAGAACAGGGAAGGGTCGGACGGCGACAAGAACCGCTCAGTGGGCGAGAGCGGCGAACGCAAGGACGACGACGCCGAGTCCGTGCACCAGGACGACCCCGCCGAGGAGAAGGACGGTCAGGAGGGGGACGGTCAGGAGGGGGACGGCCAAGAGGGGGACAGCCAGGAGCAGGACAGCGAGGGGACCCGCGAGGACGTCCCCGCCGGAGAGGGCGAGGCGTCCGGAGCGGCCCTGCCCCGGAACACGGACGGCGCCCCGCAGGATCAGGAGACGCCGCGGTCCCGTCCGGAACCGCTCCCCGACGGGGAGGCCGGTCCGGAGCGGAACGGCTCCCCCCCCCCCCCCCCCCNACGACCGGGGGCACGCCGGTCCCCACGCAGAGCACGGACACGGACGCGCCTCCGGCACCGCCCGCCGCCGGACCCGAGCGCGCGGCGGACAGCGGCTCCAACACCCCCGGAGAGACGCGCACCGACCCCACCGCTTCCGGGATCGATCCGAGGGCCGACGCCCGCGCCGCGTCGGTCCTGGACCGCCTGCCCGAACTCACCCGGGCCCTCGCGGACAAGGACATTCCCAGGGCGCGGGCGCTGGGCGCCGAGTTCTGGAGGCTGCTGCGACCGGTCGGCGGTCCGGCCCCGGAGAACCGCTCCATCCGCGAGGCGCGCGCGCTGGCACAGGCGCTGGTGTACGCCGTCTCCGACCCGTCCGACAGGCGCGTCCCGCTGAGCGGCGAGTCCGTCCCTCCCGAACGCGTCCGGGACGCCGAGGTCCTGGCCCGCGGCATCGGCCGCCAGCTCCGGGACCGCCACGACCCGGTCCGCGCCCGGCTCTGGCAGCCCGGCGGGCAGCTCACGACGGACTACGTCCGCTACGCGATGCAGGACCCCGCGGACCGGGGACCCTCCCCCTACGGCGTACCGGACACGGTGAAGACCGTCAACATGGCGCTGGTGGACGGCGACGGGGGCGCACCGGTCCCGGAAGGACGGTCCGGGGAGTCGTCGACGCCGGGCCGGACAGCGACGGGCAACGACGACCCCGCCGCGTCCGGATCCGGGACGATCCGCCGACTGCCGACCGGTGCCGAAACCGACCGCTACGGCGACCTCCTGCACGACCCCGGCTACAACCCCAACACCTTCGACGCGCTCCCCACCGCGGCCCAGGACGCGGTCTCCGCCTACACCCGGTCCGCCTGGCTGAACCGCTTCGCTCGGATGCGTCCGTTGAACGAGGCGACGGTGCAGGCCGAACTGGACCGGATCCGGGACGAGAGCCGGTCCTACCCCGGATGGCAGGTCTACGAGATCGGCGGCGGCAGGTGGCCTGACCTGGCACGGCTGGAGGAAGCCGTGGAGCGGGGCGGGCTGAGCCCCGAGCAGGAGCGGATCGTACGAGGCGTCCTCGACAGCCCGTACCCGGAGGCGGCGCTGGAGAACCTCCACGAACGTTCCGGACGCGCGGGCCGGATCGCCGAATCCCTCGCCCTGGGCGGGGAAGCGAGGCACTTCCCCGACGCCTCGGAGACCCTGGCGTTGATCCGGCGCCTGGACCGCGCCACCGGCCAGCCCTTCCCCGAGGGCTTCGAGGCCGTGCACGGCATGTACCATCACCGGCACCTGCTGGGCGAGGGCAGCACCGACCCCCGCACCCTCGCGGGGACCACGCACGTGGAACAGGGGTACCTCTCGGTCTCCCTCGGTACCGTTCCGTCCGCGGCGGGCGGCTCCCCCATCGACCTGATGCGGCTGACCGTGCCGCAAGACGCCCGGGGGCTGTGGGTCGGCGACCGGAGCGAACACCCCGGTGAGCGCGAGGTGATCCTCGCCCGGGAGACCCGCTACCGGATCAACTCGGTCGAGCCTTGGGGGCGCGGTTACCTCTTCCACGCCGAGATCCTGCCCCCCGCTCACGACGACGGGCCCGCCGCGGCGCCCCCGGCCGGGACGGGCGAGGCACTGGACCGCATCGACCGGGCCCTGGACGCGGACGACACGGCAGCGGCCCTGGCCGGGATACGCGAGGCGGCGGAACGCTTCACCGCGGACCTGGCCTCCGCTCTCCGGGATGCCGACGGCCCCGGCCGGACCGCGGCGATCGGCCGCCTCGAACAGTTGCGGGACGGGGCCGAGCGGCTGGCGGACCGGGCCTCGGAGATCGCCGACACCGCCCCGGAGGCGGTCGCGGCCACGGTCGCCCTGGCCGCGGATCTCGCCGCCGCCGCGGAGAGCGTCGCAGCGCGCGGTGCCGCCGACGCGGCCGCGGCCCGGGACGCGGTCCCCGAGCCGTCCGAGGTGGACCCGGAGGACCCGGACCGCATCACCGACGCCGCACGGGAGCGCGACACGGCCCTCACACGGGTCTCGGACGCCGACACCGCGCGCGACGACGCCGAACGCGCCTCCCGCATCGCCTACGAGGCCGCCGACACCGCCGCCCGCACCGCACGGACCACCGGGGACGGTGCCGGGGCCCGGGTCGGGGAGGCACGCGCGGCCGCCGAGACGGCGGACACCCGGCGCCGCGCCGCGATCACGGCCGCCGAGGAGGCAGCCGACCGGCACGAGAGCCTCACCCACACCGTCAACGTGGCCGCGAGCATCGCCGTCGGTATCGCGCTCAGCGACGCGGCCGCGGCCCGAGACGACGCCGCCGAGACGACGGCCGCCCTCGACCGGGCGCGGTCCATCGCCGACCTGTCCTCTCCGGGCTCCGCGGCGCGCGCGAGACTGAACATGCGCATGAACATGATGGGGCTCTCCGACCCGGTCGGTTCCGGCGACCCCGTCGTCCTCGCCGTGACCGACATCGCCGGAGAGGTACGGGACCCCGACGGGGACGGCACCGGGATGAGCGGCGCCGACCTCGACTCCCTCGCCCGCGGCCTGGGGCTGACCGGCACCGGCGACACGGAGTCGACCCCGGCGGAGGCGCCCGGCCCCGTGACCGGCACACCCCCGGGTGACCGGACGGAGCGGGAGCCGGGGTCGCACCCCGCGGCGGCCTCGCTCCTGGACACGTTCCACAGCGACCTCAACACGCAGACCCCGCCCGTCCGGAGCGGACCGGTGAACGCGGGGGAGTCATCCGAATCCGGGGCCGGACCGTCCCCGCGGCCGGTTCCGGCCCGGTCGGCGCCCGAGCCGAACACGGACGACGAGACCACCGAGGCCGCCCCTGCCGAGACCGGCGTTTCGCGGGGACAGGCGACACCGCCGGACCCGCTGACCACCGGGACCGGGGAGACGACGGAGGAGGCGGTGCGCCCGCCCGCGCCGCCCGAGGCCGAGACGCGCGTGCCCACGGAGGAGGCGCGGACCAGGAGCGGAGAACACGAGGAGGGCGCGCCTCCCCCGCCGCCCGCACCCGCTCCGACCGAGAACGACGGCACCGAACCGGAGCCGTCAGTGCGGCCCGTCGACATCGACGTCACGGACACGGAGCACGCACCCCCGCCGTCCCCGCAGCACGAGCACGACACCACCGCAGGGCCCGTCGAGACGGTGGACGTCACGGGTACGGAGCGGCCTCCGCCGCCACCGCAGTCCCCACAGCAGAACACCGACGTCACCACGCACACCGTGGACACGGAGCAACCTCCGCTGTCCCCGCAGCAGAACACCGGCACCACCACGGACACCACGAGTACGGAGCAGCCTCCCCCGCCACCACAACCCCCACAGCAGAACACCGACGTCACCACGCACACCGTGGACACGGAGCAACCTCCGCTGTCCCCGCAGCAGAACACCGGCACCACCACGGACACCACGAGTACGGAGCAGCCTCCCCCGTCACCGCAGCCCCCACAGCAGAACACCGACGCAGACACCGAGAACACCACCGACGACGCGAACACCGAGCACGCGCCCCCACCGCCGCCCCCGCAACAGAACACCGGCACCGAGAACAACACCGGCACCGACAACCGCGACGGCAACAACACGCAGCGGGAGGAGCCCCCGCCCCGGAACTACCCGGGTTCCGTGACGACGGACCGGACGGGCACCCCCTACGACATCGGCTACCTGCTGACGTCCAGCCTGGTCAACTCCAGCATGGTCCACGCCGAGCACCTGCGTTCGTTCGTGGACGACACCCTCACCAACGACGCCGGGCACGTCGACGCCACGGTGCGCGACGCGGTCAGGGAGCAGGTCGACGAGCAGGCGCGCAGGCAGACGGGCGTGTTCTTCCGGCCGGAGGGGTTCTCCACGACGGTCACCGGCGCGGACGGCTCCAGGTGGCGGGCGGACCTGCGGCTCAACTCCTCCGACGACGGCTTCCACCACGCGCCCACACGGCCGGACCGGGGATCGGGCTCCACGGAACTGAAGCTGGTGGACGAGGCCGGGGAGGCCAACCCGGCCGAGGGCGGCGGCAACCACGGCGGCACCAAGTTCGTCGGACTGGGATTCCAGGTCTCCCCCCTGCTCCTCGGCACAGTGAGCGGAACCGACCTCGGCCCCCGCTTCACCGTCAACTTCTCGGGCGGGACGCGCCAACGGCAGACCGCCGAGACGACGGCCAGCATCCACGACGGATACACCAGCTACGAGATCAAGGGCAAGCCCGCGGTCTACGCCTCCGACCTGACCATGTCCTTCGACCTGACCCCCCCCCCCCGGCCGGAGGACGGGCCCGCCCGCGACAACGAACCCGCGGACGGACCCGCGAACAACGACACCCCTGCGGACGGCAACACCCCTGCGGACGGCGACGCTCCGGCGAACAACACCGCCCCGGCGAACAACACCACGCCGGGGAACCGGGCTGTGCACACCCGGGCCGAGTCCCCCAACGGAGTGCTCCTGGTCCTTCCGGGCGAGGTCGTGGCCAACGCCGGTCCGCAGACCATCCGCCTGCGCGACCCCTTCGCGACCCAGGACCACCAGCGCGGCCGGGACGACGACGCCAGACCCGCGGGCCCGCACGCGGACAAGGGGCACCCCGTGTCGGTGGGCGACATCCGCCTGAGTGACGGGTCCTCCGACAAGCCCTTCTCCGACTGGATCGCCGACCACCTCTGGTCCCCCGAGCGGGACCGCGGATGGTGGAAGTCCATGGTCGACAAGGTGACGCCCGGGTTCGTCGACAAGCGCAGGCAGCAGAAGCTGGACGCCTTCCGCGACCAGGTCGGTGAGACCTTCTCCGAGAAGTCCGTCCGCAACAACCTGCCGAAGATGAACTCGGCGCCCGCGGTCTTCACCATCACCGATCCCTCGGGCACACCCCGCCTGGTGAGCGTCCAGTCGGTGCCCACCTCCTACGAAGCCAAGCCCCACACCATCCAGCCCGCGAAGTACATCAAGGGCAACGAGTCCGAACGCGCGATCGGGACCTCGCTCCGCCACAGCGACTTCCTCGGCGGAAGCCTGGGCGCGGGAGTGAGCGCCGACGTCGGGACACCGGGCGGCACCCACATGGTGCGCGTCGACGCGCTGTCCGTGGAGGGGGGTCTGCGGGGCCGGGGGGTCGACGAGAGCACACGGCTGTCGTCGGGAGCGACCAACAGGTTGAACTACGGCAAGACCGAGTCGTCCGCCTACGACGTCCAGCGCAACTACTACGTGCACTTCGACGGCGAGCCCGACAACGTGTACCGCTTCCAGGGCGACACGGTCGAGATCCTCACCGTCCAGGAGGCCCGCATCCTGAACGGGGACGAGCCCTCGGACAAGGTGCCCGCGCCCCCCGCCCCCGTCCGGACCGAGGGGAACACGACAGCGCCGCCGACGGTGAACACCCCCGAGACGGCCCCCGACACCACCGGGGACCAGCAGCCCGGAAACGGGCAGACCAGGAACGAGCAGGACGGGGACACCCGGCCCGAGGGACAGGACCAGCAGCAGGGGAACGAGCAGGCCAGGGGACGGACGCCCGCGGAACAACCGCCCGGAGAGCAGCCGCCGGGGGAACAACCCCCTGCGGAGCAGCCGCCCGCGGAACAACCGTCCGGGGAACAGCGCCCCCAGAACGAGCAGCCCGCAGGTCCGCGGCCCCCTCGTCCGAACCTGGCCCAGGACCGGCCGGTCACCTTCCACGGGTCCGTGCCCCGCGACTTCACCTGGCCCGACGGCAGCCAGTACCACGACGTCGACGGGCAGCAGCGCAGCATCTACCAGCAGATCGCGCACGAGGTGCTGACCGGCCTGGCCGCCAAACGTCCGGGCCTGGTCCTGCCCGAGCTGGCGCGCGACTCGAAGGACTTCGCCCGGCGGCCCGGCCACGAGGGCACGGGCCCTTTCACCGGTTCCACGCGCGAACACCGCCCCTTCCGGCGCGACCACGACGTCGCCGTCTTCAACACGCACAGGGTCATGGACGCCATCTCCGCGTCCGTGTTCAAGAGCGGTGAGGACGACCTGACGCTACACGGCCAGCCCATCCACCTGATCGACTCGGGGAGGTTCGACCCCAGCGCGCTCTTCAAGCCGGGCAAGGACGTGCTGCGTCCCCCGTTCGTCGCGGTACGCATCAACGCGGACTTCTCCTCGCTCAGGCACGTGGGCGAGACCACGAGGGGCACCGGAGGCGAGTACTCGGGTGCCTCCGAGCGCAGTACCGCGGACGGCTCGCAGACGCGCAAGTCAGTCCGGGTCAGCACTGGCGCCTACGTCCGCCGGATCGACACCGTGGACGCGGCCGACAACCCGAGCGACGGCGGCGTGTTCTCGGTCTCCGGCCAGCTGAACACCACCAAGGGCGGCGGCCGGGGCCTGGGCGTCAAGACCCAGAGCGAGGAGATCATCCAGTACGCGGAGGACTCCAGCGTCTGGAACTCCACGGTCCGGTTCTCGGCGAAGCTCTACGAGAACGACGACATCGGCATGGTCCTGGGCGGCGACAGACCGCTGGGCGACCGCGGACACGACCTGCTCGACGCCCCGATCGAGGCGCTGGCCACGATGGACACGCCCAGGGCGGTTCCGGACGGGGAAGGCGGCGGCAGGGACGGCGCCGCCCCGCAGGCCACCCGGATCCGGCCGATACCGGTCGACCAGGCCAAGGAGATGATCGACGGCCACACGGCACCGACACCGGACAGCGTCCGCAAGCGGCGCGACGTGACCGGGACGGTCAGGAGGTGGTTCGGCGGGGGACCGGACAGGCAGCCCCCGGCCGGACGGGCTCCCGCGCCGGTGACCGACCGGCAGGAGACGACCGGCAACGGACGGCGGGGCGACGGCACACCGCCCGCCAACCGCGCCCCGCAGCCGGAGAACACCACCGGGGACAACACCGGACAACGGGACACCCCGGGGGACGACACCGCCCGGCAACAGGACACCGGTCAGCGAAATACCCCGGGGAACGCTCCCGAACAACAGGACACCGGGCCCCGGACCGGCGACACCCGGACCCCGCCGACGACAGAGGCCGCCGACAACACCAACACCAACGGCACCACCGGGCAACAGGACACGGAAACCGCCCCGGCACCGAACACGAACACGAACACGAACACGACACAGAACACCCCTGAGCAGCAGAACACCGAGACCGCCCCGCCACCGGACACGGGCACCGCGCGGAACACCACCGGCCAGCAGGACCCCGCCGGGAACACCCCCGACATCCGCACCCCCGAACAGCGCCGGGCCGAGCTGATCCGCGACCTGGGCCCCACCATCGAGCACGTCAACACCCGCTTCACCACCGGCGACGGCAACCGGATGGGCAGCCTGCTCGACGCCTCCTACGAGAACTTCTCCTCCGTTCCGCAGTGGGAGAGGCGTGACGGCGTCCAGCGCACCCCCGGAAGGTTCGGGTTCGAGCGCAAGCTGCGGCACTTCCTGGTCCGGGGCCAGGGCAGCAGGCAGTTCTACGAGAACGCCCTCTCCCCGGAGAACCTCGCGGGGAACCCGGCGTTGCAGTCCTCCGGCGGCGCGCGCACGCGTACCGAGATGAGCGGCGGCCCGCTCTCCCCGCACGACATCCGCGCGACGACGGCCACCCAGTTCGACATCGACTCGGTCGACCGCTTCGAGCAGTCCGACGGCGCGATCGTCTGGAAGGACAAGAACACCCTGGAGGTGTTCACCAGGGAGGGCAAGAGGACCGACGTGACCGTCCTGGCCACGGGCGGAGGCCGGTACAACCCCAACCCCATCCAGCCGGTCGGCCAGACCTCCGGCGGCACCGAGCCCCCGCCCAACTCCGCGGGCGCTCCCCTGATCCAGCTCGGCCCCTCCGCGGGCAAGAGCCTGTTCGACCGCTACACCAACACCAGGCCCACGTCCAAGTTCTCCGAGACGGTCGAGTTCCACCCCAAGATCCCGATGTCGTACTCCTTCTCCGCCTCGGGGCGCGTGACGCAGGCGGTGGAGTTCGTCAAGCACTGGAGCATCGGGCCGACGATCCCCCGGGCCGCGCGCTACCGGGGCTGGCAGGCCCACGTCCGCGACCTGGTCACCGGGCTGGTCCACATCCGCGACGCCCACCAGTCGGGCCTGGTCCAGGACAGGGTCGAGGAGACCGGCGACGGGCTGGTCCGCTCCCCCCAACCCGAACCCGACCGGCCCGCGTCCGTGAGGCCGCGCCCGGGCTTCGAGGACTCCGGCAAGATGATCCGGCCGGCCAACCCGGACGAGGCCCTCCAGAGCCTCGCCGACGACCTGGCCTCACAGGGATGGGAGCTGACCAAGGACAGCCGGGAAACCATCCTGCACACCCTCAACTCCCACACCGGGCTCAACCCCAACACCGGAACGCCGGTGACGGTGAAGGTCCGCCCCATCGACCACTCGATCGGAAACCTCAACGCCCCGACGACCGCTCCGCTATCCCTGGACGCCACCGTGAACCTGCGGCTCGACAGGGGCGACACGGAGGTCAAGTACCTGGGCGGCAGGACGGAGTACCGACAGCGTCAGGACTGGGAGGACGGGGACCGGTTCCAGCAGGGGAGCGAGAGCTCCGCGTCCGCGGGGGCCCAGGGAGCGCTCCTGCCCCAGCTGCCCCGCTCGGGGGGCGACCAGGCCGGGGGCCCCACCCCGTCGAGCAGCCCCTACCTGATGGGCGTGTACGGCGACGGCTCCGCGATGAACGCGCACGGCGACGGCCAGATCAACCGGAACACGGACAAGCGCTCCATCGGGCTGACCATGGAGACGCCCTACGCGCGGGTGTCTTCGGACACGCGGCTGACCATCGACCTGCACATCTCCGACAAGCAGGGTGCGGCCAACTCCCTGACGAGGGAGACCCCGGGCTCGGGCGGACGCCGGGACTTCACCGGTACGGGCGACTCGGGCCGGGTGGAGGCGCTGTACCCGACCCCCTACCTCGACCTCTCGGGAGCGGGGAACACCACCGACGGGACCGTCACCACCGAGACGACCGGAACGACCGGCGACGGGACCACCAGGACCACCGGCGACGGGACCGACGCCGCAGGCGGAACCAACACCACCGGCGACAACACCACCGGGCCGAACGGAGACACCGACACCACCCGGCCCGCCGACAACCGGACCGACACCCCCAGGACCACGGGCGGCACCGACACCAGACCGACCGGCGGCGGCCGGCGGACGGGTGACCGGCCCCCGCCGGAGAACCCCTCCCACGACCACCACGCCTCGCTGTCCGACATGATGCGCGACTGGTCGCGGGCCACGGACCCCGAGTCCAGGGGAGACTTCAGGGACGGCGTGGTCATGCCCGTGGCCGTCGAGAACAACGGCAAGGACGTCCGCGACCTCATGCACGTCGTCGCGGCCAAGTCACTGGGCTGGAACCCGCCCGCGAACTCCGTCAGAGACGGGCACTACACCCCGCAGGCCATCAAACAGGCGGCCGAGTACGCGGCGGACAAGCTGGGACTCAACTCCCGCAACAACGCCATCGACCAGTCCCTCAACGCGATCGCCCTCAAGGCCCTCTTCCCCCAGTCCAACGCGGAGTCGGGCACCGAGCTGATCGAGATGGGCCGGACCACGTGGAAGGTACGTGCCGTGCCCCGACCGGAGACGGCGCGCATCATCGACTTCAACCCGAGCGTGCGGCTGACCGACTCCTCGGAGTCGAGCAGGACGTTCTCCCCGTTCCACAACGAGTCGTCCACGGCGACCATGGGGGTCGACGCACGCCCCTCGGGACGCACCGGAACGGGACCGCCGACGACGGCCATCCACTACGGCTCCGCCCACCCCCNTCCACGTCCGGGGGCGACACCGCGAGGGGGAGCAAGCCGAAGGAGCCGCCCCACTCCGACCGCGTCCGCACCGGCCCCGCCTACCTGGTGGAGATCGACACCACCTGGGGCATCGGCGTCAGGTCCGAGCTGCGCGCTCCCTGGTACAAGCGCCCGGCGCACTACGTCGGGGACAGGGCCGCGGCCGCGGGCAGGTACACCGCGACCAAGGTGCGCGGTGTGTTCGGCGACCGGAGCGCCCCCGCCCCGCCGCCGTCCCGTCCCGCCCGGTGGCAGCGGGGCGAGACCCCCACCAAGATCACCATGTGGGTCGCCCACGGTGACGCGGTGAAGCTGGGCATCATCACTCCCGACAACGCCAGCCGGATCACGCCCCTGACCGAGCGTTTCGCCAACCTCCAGAAGGCGCTCGGCGACGCGGAGAAGGCCTACCTCGAAGCCCGCCTGCCGCTGGACGCCGCGGCCTCCGACCGGATCGCCTCCCCCGACGACCCGCAGGTCCAGCAGCGCTACGCCGACCTGGAGTCCGCCTACGAGGACCGGTTGGAAGACTTCAACACGGCACTGCGCGACTGGGAGACGACGCTCCGGGAGCTTCGCGGGAACCTGAACGATCCCTCGTCCCTGCCCCGGCCGCGAACCGTGAGCGCACCGACCCTCGACACCATCCAGGAGGAGCCGCCGCCCCCGCCGCCACCACCGCCACCGGCCCCGCAGCGGAACGCCCCGGACCCCGCGGCCGACCCCGAGGCCATCGAGCTGCCCGAGCGCGACAACCAGCCTCCCGAGGGAAACAACCGGACACCGGAGGAGAACAACCGGGCACCCGAACGGAACACCGGACAGCGCGGCACCGAGCCGGGCCTGCTGGACACGCTCAGTTCGGACTTCAACATCCAGCCTGCGGAGAGCCCGGCACCGCCGGGCGAGGAGGAACCGGTTCGCCTGGACGAGGAAGGCCCCGTCCGCGAACCGGGGATCGACGGTCTGCTCGGGACCCACGAGATCCCGAGGTCGTCGGAGAAGTGGGACCGGTACTTCGAGGACCTGGCGAACGGCCGACCCCTGCCCTTGGCGAACGAAGGCGGGCTGTCCCCGCACGGCGCCGATCCGACCGGCGACCAGCCAGAACAGCGCTCCCCCCACCAGCCGGAGGACCGCCCCGACCACGGCACGGACCCCCGACGAGACGAGGAGACCTACTCGGAGGAGTCCTTCCCGGACTCGGACGACCTCAGGAGGATGCAGCTCCAGCTTGCCCGGTTGATGTCGACGAGCCCGCTCCCCTCGGACGGGGACGGACCGGCCCCGAACGACGCCGATCCGAACGACGACCGGACGGAACAGCGCTCCCCCGGCCAGCCGGAGACACACCGCGCTCCTGTCCCGGAACGCGCCGGCGACCGCACGGACGGGCACGCGGCAGAGGATTCGGAGAACCTGTACGACGCCAGCGACCAGGACGCCAGTGACGAGGAGGAAGCACCGCGCGTCCGTTGGCTCGACAGGCACTATCCGGAAGCGTCATCGCTCGGCAAGGACGAACGCGGCCAGCTGCTGCAATCACTCGGGGAACGGGAACGGGCGGTGGGTCCGCCCCTGCCCGAGGGGTTCCGGTACGAGATGGACCTGGGCGGCCCCCACGACCGCGACTGGCTCGCCACCCAAGCAAGCCAGGACTTCGTCCCGGTACCAGGTGCCGACGGCCTGCTCGGACCCTCCACGAGCCCCGATGCGCCGCAGGAGCGGGACCGCTCCGACGAGATCCGGAACCAGCGACCGCAGCCGACACCGTCCGTGGACGACGCGTTGGTCCGAGCGGCCGAGGACGCGGTGCCCGCCTTCGACGGGCAGCGCCCTCCCTCCCGCACCGGGACGGAACACGACCACGACACGGACCTCCGACCGGACCGGGAGACCCCCGCCGCCCGGCCCCGGCCCCTGCCCCCGGACCAGAGCGACGAGGGCTCCCGCGCCCTGCCCAAGGACGGGGGTTCGCGACCCCTGTCCGGGGACGGCGGGAGCGTCCCCCTTCAGGGGAGCCCCCGCTCCCGGAACGACGGGGACGCCGCCCGGCAGGAGGAGCCCGCGCCCCCGGCGGAGCAGCCGTCTCCGCTCTCCGACCCGGCGCTCGACCTGGCCGCGTTCTTCGACAGCGCCCTGAACGGCTCCATGCGCACCTCCTCCGGCGAGGAGACGACACCCGATCCCGTTCCGGCCGTCAACGACGACCAGGTCCAGGAGGTCACCACCAGCCCCGAACCCGCGCCCGAGGAGTCCGGCTCCGATCCGGCCCGGAAACAGGCCGAGGACGAGAACGGGGAAACACCGGAGGACGAGAAGGACGAGAAGGACGGCGCCGAAGAGGACGAGGACGCCCCCGCGGACAAGGACGGGCGCGAGGACAAGGACAGGAAGGACAAGGACGGCACCGGAGGCGACGGCACCGGCGGGGACCGGTCCGGAGACGGCGACGAGGACCGCTCCAACGGCGAGGGCGACCCGTCCGGCAGCAGCGGTGGCAACGACCGCTCCAACGACCGGTCCGACGACCGGTCCGCTGACAGGGACGACTCCGACACCAGGCGCGACTCCGAGGGCGACGGCGGGGAACGCGGCTCGGAGGGGAACGACGGCCGTTCCTCACGCGGGGACGGCCAGGGCGGCCGCGACACCCGCGACAGCGCGGACCCGGACCAGCGCGACACGGACACCGACTCGGACACGGACTCCGCTCCGGATCCGGACTCCGTCCCGGACCTGGTCACCGACGACGACATGTCCCTGTACGACTCCCCCGACACACCGCTCCAGGAGCCCCGCCGCTCACCGTTCGACGACGACCCCCTGTTCAAACCCCTGTGGGACCGGGACGACCACGCCTTCGGCGCTCTGGACCCCAAACGCCCCGACTACGGAAGCGACTTCCTCAGCCTCCTCAACCCCAAGTCGGGTTTCGACCGTCCCCTGCCCAGCTCGATGACCGACTTCCTGGTCTTCCCCGTGACCGGGGGCACCGGCGGACCGTGGAACCGCCCGCCCGGCCGGAACAACGACGGCCAGGACAACAACCAACCGCCCGCGGACGCGCCCCGCGACGCCCGTGGCGAGAACCCGCCGCCCGTCAGCGCTCCCCCGCGCCCCGTCTGGGGCGGTGGCAACGCCTCCCAACGGCTCTTCGGCAACACCGGTACCCGGCAACCCGCCGGGACTCCTCAGAACCCAGCCGCGGGAAACACCCGACAACCCGCTCCGGGAGAGGGGCAGCCGCCCGCGCCCCAGAGCGGAGGCCGACCGCCCGCGAGTGCTCCCACCAGCTCCCAAGGCGGCAGCCAACCGCCCGTCAGCGCTCCCCCGCGCCCCGCCTGGGGCGGCGGCAACACCTCCAAGAACCTCTTCGGCGGCACCGGCGCCCAACCCTCCTCCCAGAGCACCAGCCACACCCCGGGCACCACGGCGCCCGCACCACCCACCGCTCCGGCGAGCAGCACCGGCACCGCCCAACGAGGCGACCCCAACTCAGCCATCAACCTCGCCGGACTGGAGAACACCACCACCGAGGACCACCAGTTCCCAGAGAACCTCAACGACGGAAGGATCATCGGCAGGATCCCCGAAACACGCGTCACCAGAGACACCGAAGGAAAAATCGACACCGTCGACGGAAAACCCCTCGAAGACTTCCAGTTCGAACTCGTGGAAGCACGGGCGGAAGAAGTCCGAGACCTGCTGAACAACGGAGCCAGAGTAAGACTCACCTCCCTCAGACCCGGCTACAGACCAGGCAGAGACGGCAAAATCAACCTCGAAGAACAGGACCTGGGAGGAGAACCGGGAGCAGTCAACTCCATCGTCGTCGACCGGATCACCGGCCTCGTCGCCGAAGGCATGAACGGAAGAAGGGGAACCTCGTTCATCCCACCCGACAAGGAACACCAGGAGATCAAAAGAAGAATCGCGGCCATGAAAAAACCCAACGGATACGACGTCTACAAGGGAAGACAGAAAACAGGCGACAAACACCACTATCCCATACCGGACGCACCCGACCGCCACGCCGAGATCAAGGCGATCAACGCCCTGCTCAAGGCGAGACGAGACGCCAGGATCAGCGACTTCCAGATCGACAACGTGTTCACCCTCAAAGAGAACGCCGTGAACCGTCAGCGCTGCCCCTGCTGCGCGAACTGCAGCAGAATCACCTGGGGAGCACTCTCACCACGCGCCGGAAAGAGCACATACCCCCCAGGCCACCCTGAACACAGAGTCATGTACCCCGATTGGACTCCCTCCGATGCGCAGAGCTGACCACAGGAACCTCGAATTCCCCGAAGGGGAACGGGTGACACTCCTCGGCCAGCCCTTCACCGGACAAGCCATCACCACAGGCAGAGCCGAGACCAGCGCCCGGACCTTCATCGAAGGCATCGAGAAGGGTCCCGAAATCTCCTGGAACAACGACGGACAACTCATCGCCCTGGGAAACACCTTCGCGGACGGAATGCCCGTCGGACCGCTGCACTACTGGGACGAACAAGGCCGCCTCGCACTCGAACACGTCAACGACCCCTTCGGCAGCCCACGCCTCACCCGGCAGTGGGACGCATCAGGCCGCCTCGTCAGCGAGGAACGGCACGAGACGCGGTTCGTCGGAACCGACACCGCGACGGGAGAGAAGGCGTTCATCCCCTGGCAGACGATCAGGCTGGCCCCAGGCATGCGAGCCCCAGAACACGCAGACTCCCTACCAGCGGTCGACGTCAGCGACCTCACCGTCGGCGACGCCGAAGGGCTCGGTCGCCGGGTCCTGTTCCAGGGATCGCCCTACACCGGAGAAGCCGTCACCCGCGACCACCAGGGCCGAACCGAGATGCACACCTTCGTCGAGGGCGTCGAGGACGGCCCCACCCTGACCTGGTCACCCACCGGCAAACTCATCACCCAGGGCCTCACCCAACACCCCCACGGACCCGTCGGACCCTGGCACCAATGGGACGAACAGGGACGACTCCTGCGCGAGACCGTCCACGACGCCCTGGGCAACCGCGTCATCATCCGCGAACTCGACGAGGCCGGAAACATCACCCGCGAAGAACACCGGCCCCCCACCCGCCTCGCCCGCGACCCCGAAACCGGCGAAGAGCACCCCGCCCCCTGGCTCTGAGAGGCGTTCCGCCCCAGTGGTGGGACCGCGGGACCGTCACCCGTCCTCCGTGGGGAGCCCCCTCCCTGGAGAGTCCTCCCTCGTCCGTGGAGAGTCCCCTGCCCCGGAGGGAGACGACGCGGGCCGGTCACCGGCCGCTCATGGAGCGGACACGGGAAACGGAGTACGCTACCGCAGGTGGTTCCCGTCCTCCCCCGGGCTCCGTCCGAGCGGGCGGCGAACCCTCCCCCCACGGCCACGGCCCCGTTCCGCGCGCGGAACGGCCCCGGCGGGACGGCGGCGCGGAGGCCCCGAAACGGCGGCCGCCCCCGGCTCCGGCACCCCGGATCCGGCGCGTCGCGGGGAGGTTAGCGTAGGGGCGGGGCCTCATCCGCGTCCCTCTCCCCCGCGCACGGCCTCCGCGCGGGAGGACGAAACTCCCGTGCCCCCGTCCGGGCCGCCCCCGCCGGGTGCAGGCGCCCCGAGGACACCCCCAGAGAGTCTGGAGCACACACCAGGTGACCGCACACACCGATCCGGGGACCGCCCGGTCCCGGCGCCGCCGCACCGCCGCCGCGGCGCTGGCCCTGGGACTCCTCGCCCCCCTCCCCGCGGCCCCGGCGGCGGCCGAGGCGCCCCAGGACCCCGTCTCGCTCGCGCAGGTCCACCCCTTCAAGGCCGACGACCAGCCGTGCGCGGCCACCGGCGGGGAAGTCGTGGAGCAGGCCCCCTGGACGCACCACTTCCTCGGCCTGTCGCGGGCCCACGACCTGAGCACCGGCGAGGGGGTGGGCGTGGCGCTGCTGGCTCCGGAGGTGGACGGCGGCGTCCCCGCGCTGGCCGACGCCGTGGAGGGCGGGCAGTCCGCCGACTGCCTCGGGTTCGGCACGTCGCTGGCCGGGGTGGTCGCCGCCCGGTCCGTGGAGGGCAGCGGCCTGGTCGGGGTGGCCCCGGGCGCGTCGCTGACGGCCGTGGCCACGGGCAGCCCCCAAACCGGTCTGGCCTCCGCGCAGGAGATCGCCGCCGGGATCGGGAGCGCGGTGGACTCGGGGGCCCGCGTGGTCCTGGTGGGCACCGGCACGTGGGAGGCGTCCCCGGCCCTGGACTCCGCGGTGGCCGCCGCCGAGGAGGCCGACGCGCTGGTCGTGGCCCCGGCGACGGTCCCCACGTCCCGGGGACCGCTGCCGGGCCAGCCCGCCCAGCACGCGTCGGTGCTGAGCGTGGCCGCGCACGACGTGGAGGGCCTCCCCGTGGCCCAGGGCCCGCTGGTCCTGCCCAGCGGCGACCTGGCCCGCGTGGACCTGATCGCGCCGGGCGACCGGGTGGTGGGGACCGGCCCGGGCGGTGGCCACGTGGCCACCGCGGGCGACGGCGTGGCCGCGGCGTTCGTGGCGGGGACCGCGGCCCTGCTCATGGCTCGGGAGCCGGACCTGAGCGCCGAGCAGGTGCGCGAGCGGCTGGCCACCACGGCCTACGCCTCCCCCCGGGGGGACGCGGACCCGCTGTCGGGGCACGGCAGGGTCGACCCGCTGGCGGCGATGGCCATCGCCCCGGGCGGCAGCCCCGCCGGGGTGGCGGGCGAGGGGTTCGTCCCCGACCCCTCCCCCTACGGTTCGGTGGACGCGCCGCCCACGGCGGCCGTCGTGTCCGTGACCCTCCTGCTCATCGTGCTGTGCGTCCTGGGCGGGGCGGTGTTCAAGCTCGGACAGGCGCGCGGGTGGCGTCCCGCCGCCCCGGGCGAGCCGGTGCCGATGCGCTCCGACGAACCGGTGCGCTGACGCGGCGGGGCCCGTGGTGCGCACCTCCCGGTGTGCCCCACGGGCCCCGCCCGCCCCCGTCGCGGGGCTCACTCCTCGGCGCCCTCGGCGATGGCCAGCTGCACCTCCACCGGGTCGCGGCGCGAGATCCACAGGGCGCGGCCCGGAGCCATCGTCCGCGCCCGGATGTTGCCGAACAGCATGCCCTCCGAGGGCGGCGCGGACAGCATGATGCTGGGCGTGTTGGAGTCGATGAGCGACCGGATGACGGGGTCGCCGGAGGCCCGGCTGAAACCGCCCGCGGCGTGCACGAGGACCACGTGCATGCCGATCTCCGCACCCTGGCTGAGCATCGGCAGGAGCGGGGCCAGCGGGTTGGGGCCGCTTCCGGAGACCATCTCGAAGTCGTCGATGAGGATGAACAGCTCGGGGCCGGTCCACCAGTCGCGCTTGCGGATGCGGTCGGGCGTGACGTCGGGCCCGGGCAGGCGCGCCTTCATCGCCTGCGCGGCGGCGGCCATCATCTCCTTGACGTTGTCGCCCGAGACCGCGTAGCCCAGCTGCATCTCCTTGGGCACGGCGTCGTAGAGCTGGCGGCGCTGGTCGGCGAGCACGACCCGGGCGGTGGTCGGGCCGTAGTGGCTGCGGATCGCGTTGGTGATGTGGCGCAGCAGCGTGGTCTTGCCGGTCTCGGTGTCGCCGACCACGAGCAGGTGCGGGGTGACGCCGAAGTCGTGCCAGAACGGCTGCATCCGGCGGCTCTCCAGGCCCATGGGCACCTTGAGGCCGCCCAGCTTGGTGAGCTTGGAAGCCGGCAGCTCACGGGCGTGCAGGATCGGGGGCAGGGTGCGCACCGGCGGTGCGGGCGGCCCGTCCCAGGCGGCGCGCACGCGGTCGACGAGTTCGGTCATGCCCTCGGACAGCGTGACCGAGTCGGCGTCCCCGTCGGCGCGGGGCAGGCCGGTGAGCAGGTGGTGCTTGGTGTCGGTGATGCCGCGCCCGGGCACGCGGGGCACGGTCTGGGCGGCGCGCATGTGGACCATGGAGTCCACGGGGTCGCCCATGCGCAGTTCGAAGCGGGTGCCCATCAGGTCGCGGACGGCGGTGTGGAAGTCGGCCCAGCGGGGGGAGGCGACCACGACGTGCACGCCGTAGTTGAGGCCGCGCTGCACGATCTGGACGATGGAGCCCACCAGGTCCGCGTAGTCCTGGCGGATGGTGCCCCAGCCGTCGATGACGAGGAAGACGTCGCCGTGGGGCTCGTCGGCGAACTCCCCGGCGGCGCGGCGTCGGCGGTAGGTGCCCATGGAGTCGATGCCGTGCTCGGCGAAGAAGACCTCACGCTTGGTGAGGATGTCGTTCATCTCCATGATGGTGCGGGTGATGCGCCGCTCGTCGGTGCGCGTGACGACGCTGCCCACGTGCGGCAGGTCCCTGAGCGAGTTCAGCACGCCGCCGCCGCAGTCGATCCCGTAGAACTGGACCTGGGCGGGGGTGTTGCACACGGCCAGGGTGAGGATGAGCGCGGCCAGCATGGTGCTCTTGCCGCTCTGCGGGCCGCCCGCGATGCCGACGTGCCCTCCGGCTCCGGACAGGTCCGCGACCAGGGGCAGGCGCTTGTGCTCGAAGGGGCGGTCGATGACCCCCAGCGGCACGCGCAGGGCCGTCGCCTTCTTCCAGGCCAGGCCGCCCTGGGGCAGGCGGGTGCCGACCATGGCGAGCAGCTCGTCCACGAGCGGCGGCACCTCCAGCGGGGGCAGCCACACCTCGCGGGCCGCCGGGCCGAGGGCGTCCATCCGCGCCAGCGCGGTCGCGAGGAGGGACTCGCTGCTCTCCTCCACCTGGACCTGGGGCTCCTCGGGTTCGGGAGCGGCCGCGTCCACGCGGGTGTCGGCGAAGAGCACCACCTCGCCGCCGACGGTGTTCCTGCGGGAGGCGCGGCGCTTGACGCGGTAGGGCCCGGAGACGTAGGCGGCCTTGAAGCGGGTGAGGGTCTCGGTGTCGGTCTTGAGGTAGCCGTTGCCGGGGGCCGAGGGGAGCTGGTGGGCGTCGGGGACGCCGAGCACGCCGCGGCTCTCGATGGCGGAGAAGGTGCGCAGCGCCACCCGGTAGGACAGGTGGCCCTCCAGCTGGTGCATGCGGCCCTCGTCCAGGCGCTGGGAGGCCAGCAGCAGGTGGACGCCGAGGCTGCGGCCCAGGCGGCCGATCATGACGAACAGGTCCATGAAGTCGCGGTGGGCGGCCAGCAGCTCGCTGAACTCGTCGACGACCACGAACAGCGTGGGCATCGGCTCCATGTCGGGGTTGGTCTCGCGGGCCCTCTCGTACTCCAGGGCGGAACTGAAGTTGCCCGCGGCGCGCAGCTGCTCCTGGCGGCGGACCAGCTCGCCGTGCAGGGCGTCCTGCATGCGGCTCACCAGGATGGCCTCCTCGGCGAGGTTGGTGATGAGCGCGGAGGTGTGCTGGAGCTGGTCGAGGCCGATGAAGGTGGCGCCGCCCTTGAAGTCGACGAGCACGAAGTTGAGGGTCTCGGGGGAGTGGGTCAGGGCCAGGCCGAGCACCAGGGTGCGCAGCAGCTCGCTCTTGCCCGAACCGGTGGCGCCGATGAGCATGCCGTGCGGGCCCATGCCGCCCAGCGCGGACTCCTTGAGGTCCAGCTCCAGCGGCGCGCCGTCGGAGTTCATGCCGATGGGCACGCGCAGCCGGTCCTTCTCGTGCAGCTCGCTCCACATGCGCTCGGTGTCGTGCCGGTGCAGGTCGGGGATGCCCAGGAGCGCGGTCAGCTCGAAGTCGGTGGTGAGCGGCTCGGTGACCTCGACGACCATGCCGATCCGGTAGGGCGAGAGCAGGCGGGCCAGGGAGGCGGCGCGGGGCAGGCTCAGGGAGTCGGGGCGCCCCAGCACCTCCTCGGTGTCGCGGCCGCTGTGGTCGCGGGAGAGCATCACCAGGCGCTCGGGCTCCACCCGCACGGCCAGGGTGTAGGGGTCGTCCTCGGGGGGCATCGGGTCGGCGACGTCGACGACGACGGCGTTGCGGTAGCCACCGCCCAGCATGCGCGACCCCGGTGGGATGCGTCCGCCGTCCACGACGATGACGGTGAAGGGCTCCTCGCGGCTGGGGGCGGCGGTGGGATCGAAGCGGGGGCGGTCGGCCAGGTCCGGGATGAGCTGTTCGAGCTCCATCGCGTCCGTGCACAGCAGCCGGGCCTGGCCCGCGCCGTCGCGGGCGGTGGGGTGCTGGCTGTGGGGCAGCCACTTGGCCCACGCCCACAGAGGCAGGGTCTCCTCGGAGCAGCACACGGCCACGCGCAGTTCGTCGTGGGCGTGGAAGACGGTGAGCTGGCCGATGAGGGCGCGGACGAGGCCGCGGCTGGCGTCCAGGTCGCCGCGCATGGTGATGCGGGAGTAGCCGCGCAGGTAGATCTGGACCGGCTGGTCCTCGACGGTCCCGTAGGCGCGGATGAAGCGGCGCAGCGCGTGGGCGCTGAGGGGTTCGAGGTCCTCCACCGGTTTGGAGGAGACCGGGGAGATGGCCATGGACAGCGCCTGCTCGCCCACGGCCATGCGCGCCTCGGCGAAGTCGTCGTCGGTCCCCCGGCGCTCCCACAGCCGGGAGGTGCGCACGATCGACCACAGGGCGTCGGGGTGGGGCGCCCGCCAGAGCATGGCGTCGCGCTGCTCGGTGACCACTCCCCGCAGGCGGGTGCGCATCTGCTTGAGGTAGCGCAGGTAGTCCTGGCGGTCGTCGTTGAGCTGGCGGCGGCGCTCCAGCATGGTGCGCAGGTACTGGCCGCCGAGCATGACCACGGCGCCCACGAGCATCATGCCGCCCGCGAGGTAGGGCATGATGCTGCTGCCGTCCCCCATCCTGCCGGGGCGGATGATCATCATGAGCATCGCCATCGACGTCAGGGCCATCGGCAGGTAGGTGAACACCGACGAAACGTTGGCCTGCGGTTCGGGCAGCTCCGGGGGTTCCTGGAGGCTGACCTCGCCCGAGGGCAGGTCCGGCCCGGGGCGCCTCGGGGGGCGGCGGACGAGGATCGTACTCACGGGGCGGGGTCCTCCCTTGCAGGGAACAACGGGGAGCGGTCCGAAAGCCGGAACCGGAGCGGGACCGTAACCGGCGTCCGGAACCGGACGCCGGAAGCAGAACACTACTGTTGCCAACTAAAGTGACAGACACCAAAATTTAAAACAACACACCTCCAAAATGGGTCGTCGGAGTGTTACCGTCACTTCCGCCCCTGTCACGACCCCGCCTCATGATGGGCCCCCACCGGATGAACGATGTCGCCTCCCCGGACCTGTGCCGACTGCTGATCCGCGCCCCCGAGCGCTCCTTCGAGATCGCGGCGCCCACCGAGGTCCCCCTCTCCGAGATCCTGCCCACGCTCGTGCTCTACGCCGAGGGTGACAACGGCGAGGACCTGGACGAGAGCGGACTGGAGCACGACGGCTGGGTCCTCCAGCAACTGGGCGACGAGCCCCTGGAGGAGGACGAGACCCTCCGCTCCCTGGGGCTCTGCCACGGCGAGACCCTCTACCTGCGCCCCCGCCGCGACCAGCTGCCGCCGGTGCACTTCGACGACCTGACCGACGGAGTCGCGACCGGCATGGGCGAGCGCCCCGACCGCTGGCGCCCCGAGGCCACGCGCGTCCTGCTCCAGGCGCTGGGCCTGGTCGTGCTGTTCACCGGTCTGGCGGTCCTGGTCAGCGGCGGCCCCGGCCTCCTGACCGCGGTGTCCGCGGCCTGCTCGGCGATCCTCATGCTGCTGTCGGCCTGGGCCGCCTCGCGCGCGATGGGCGACCTGGCCGCCGCCACCGGCCTGGCCGCGGCGGCCACCCTGTACATGGCGGTGGCCGGAGCGTCCGTGCCCTCGGGCGACCCCGGCACCGCGCTGACCGGAGCGCGGGTCCTGACGGGAGCGGTGACCGCGGCGGGGGCCAGCGTGCTCGGCCTGGCGGCCGTGGCGGGCTCGGTGCCCTTCTTCGCCGGACTGTTCACCGCCGAGGTGCTGTGCGCGCTCGGCGCGCTGTCCCTGATGTTCATCCCCGGCGCCACGGTCCCGTCCGTGGCGGCGCTGACGGCGCTCATCGCGCTGCTGCTGGGCACGTTCGCCCCCCAGCTTGCCTTCCGCCTCTCCGGCCTGAAGCTGCCGCCGCTGCCCTCCAACCCCGAACAGCTCCAGGAGGGCATCGACCCCTACCCCGCGCGCGGGGTCCTGGACCGCGCCGCGCTGGCCGACCGGTTCCAGACCGCCCTGTACGCCTCCACCGGCGCCGTGCTGACGGTCTGCCTGGTCGTGCTCGGCGCCTCCCCCGGCTGGGTGCCGATCACGCTGTGCGTGGTTGTGTCGCTGGTGATGCTGCTCCAGTCGCGCGGCCTGGCCAGCGCCTGGCAGCGGGCCTTCGTCGTCGCGCCGCCCTGGATCGGGCTGACCGCGCTGGTCCTGGTCGTGGTGTGGACGGCCGACCCCCTGCCCCGGACGCTCGCCCTGGTGGGCCTGTTCGCCGCCTCCGCGATCCTGGCGGTGGTGTCGTGGAACCTGCCGGGCACACGGCCGCTGCCCCACTGGGGCCGGGCCGCCGAGATCATCCAGTCGCTGCTGACGGTGGCCATCGTGCCCCTGGTCCTGGCGATCTTCGGCGTGTTCTCGCTCCTGCGCGGGATCGGCGGCTGACATGCAGTCACGTCGCGACAGGGTGATGGCCCACAACTTCACCGTGGGCCGGCTGGGCACGGCCATGCTGGAGGGCGACCCCGACGCGGTCGACGCCCCCATGCGCCGCACCCGCACCGGCACCTACATCGGCATCGCCATCGGCGTGGTGCTGTGCGTCGGCTTCCTCGTGTTCGGCCTCATCTTCCCCGGAGGCGCCACCAGCTGGCGCCAGGAGGGTCGGCTGATCGTGGACCGCGACACCGGGGCCTCCTACCTGTACTCGGCCGGGGTGCTGCGCCCCGTGGCCAACGGCGCCTCGGCCCGCCTGGTCCAGGGCGCCGACGCCGCCGTGAGCCTGGTCTCGGCCGACTCCCTGGAGGGCGTGCCCGTGGGCGGCCCCGTCGGCATCGCCAGCGCGCCCGACGCACTGCCCACGACCGAGGGACTGGAGCAGTCGGTGTGGAGGCTGTGCGCGCTTCCGCCCGAGGGCGAGGAGGAGGAGCGGGGCCGCACCGCCCTGGTGGTCGGCACGGCCCCCGCCCCGGCCCCGCCCACCGCCGACCAGGCGGTCCTGGTGACCGGGCCGGACGGGACTCCGCAGCTGCTGTGGAACGGCACCCGCCTGCGCCTGGACGAGGAGGGCGGCGCCGTCCAGGCCCTCGGCTACGGGACGAGCGACGCCCTGCCCGTCACCTCAGCGTTCCTCAACACCGTGCCCACCGGCCCGGACCTGACCGCGCCCGAGGTCCCGGGCGCCGGTGAGGACGCGGGCGAGCTGTCGGGCGAGCCCCGGCGCGTGGGACAGGTGTTCGCGGTGTCCACCCCCGGACAGGAGGACCAGCACTACCTGCTCATCCGGGACGGCCTGGTACCGCTCTCCGTGACGCAGGCGCTGCTGCTGCTGGCCGACCCGGAGGTCGCGGGCGCCGCCTACCCCGACGCCGCCGCCGAGGCGCTGCCCCTGCCCGCCGGCGAGGCGCACGCCCGGCTCTCCGAGGGCCAGGGCCCGCGCGAGGAGCGCCACCCCGCCGCCCCGCCGAAGCTGGTGGGCGTCGGCGCGGGCGTGCCGTGCCTGCGGCTGGCCCCCGACGGCTCGCTGTCGCTGACCATGGACGACCCCGCCGGGGTGGAGGCGTGGCCGGTACAGGAGCGGCCCGGCATCGCTCCCGGCTGCCCGACCCCCGACCTGGTGGGCATCGCCTCAGGCCGGGGCTCCCTCGCCGCCGCCCAGCCCGTGGGCGGCGGCGGTGCCGCCACCACCCACTACCTCGTCACCGACAGCGCGGCCAAGTACCCGGTGCTCGACGAGGCCGCCCTGACCGCTCTCGGCTACCAGACCGGCCAGGCCGTTCCGGTCCCGACCTCACTCCTGAGGCTGCTGCCCTCCGGGCCGGTGCTCGACCCGGAGGCGGCCGCCCTCCCGCTGGAGTCCTCGTCGATGGTCGAGGACGCCGGATGCCCCTGATGGAACGAACCGAGGAGAGCCCGTGAACCAGAGGACACGCACTACAGACGAGGCCGAGCGCATCGCCCAGGAGGCGATGACCGAGGCCCACAGCAACTGCAACACCATCTACACCAACGTGGACAACACGCGCGACAAGCTGCGCGCGTCCTGGCAGGGCGCGGCCTCCAACAAGTACAGCGAGGCGGTCGTCGGCTGGCTGGAGGAGCTGCGGCTCATCACCAACGACATGAACCAGATGATCGGCACCTTCGGCGGCACCGTCCACGCGATGCACGCCACGGAGGACGCGGCCGTCCTCACCGGTTCGCGGTGGATGGACGAGCTCAACCCGAACCAGTCCGGCTGAGGCCGGACGACCGCTCCCACCCGCACGAGACCCCTTCCGGAAGGCGAGACCATGAGCATCAACGGTTTCGACGTCAGCTACGCCTACGTCGACGAGGCCACCCAGGAACTGCGCACCCAGACGCAGGCCGTGCAGAACCAGATCGAGGCGCTCGACGCCCAGATGCAGACGGTCAAGGCAGAGCTCGACGGTGCCATGGCCGAGGAGTACGACCGCAAGGTCCTGTCCTGGCGGAGCAACGTCGCGGACATGCAGGTCCTCCTGGGCAAGGCCGAGGTCGCCCTGAACGAGATCCGCAACAACTACTCCTCCACGGACGGGCGCGAGGCCATGAACTGGCAGGCGCTGCTGTAGTCCGCTCCACCTCCCAGGGGCGGGCGACCCACCACTCCCCTCGGGGCGCCCGCCCCGCCCCCATCCCCCACCCCCGAAACCCCAGACGAACGACCGCCCCAAGGGCGGTGAGGAGGCCCTGACGTGGAGTCCCCCCTCTTCGACTTCCGTGCTGCCCTCTCCGGGGAGGAGCCGGACCCGACCGAGACCGAGGAGGCCGCCCTCCAGCAGCAGGGCACGGCCGCGAACCGGCCGGAGTCCGCACCGCTCAGCGTGGACCTGACCAGCGGTCTGCTCCTGCTACGACACGGTGACTCCTCGGTCGAGGTGGACACCGCCACCCAGGAGGCGGTGCTCGACCCGGGCGAGTCCGAGGTGACCGTCGGCGACGACGGCGTGATGCTGTTCGGCGCGCAGCGGGCCGGGGACACCGCCTCCCCGCACCTGTTCGCCGGTCAGGAGACCGAGCACGTCGTCACCGTGTCCGCCCCCGAGGCCGGGGACCTCTCCGTCCAGGAGGCCCAGGGCTTCGAGCCCCTGCGCGCCGCGGAGCCGGACATGCCGCTCGAACCGAGCGTGCCCATGGAGCAGGGCGTGCCCGCCGAACCGCGGTTCGTCTCCGCCAGCATGCCCGCGGAGGAGACGGCCGCCCTCGAAGGCGAGACGACGGCCCCCGAGGTCGTACCGCTGGAGTCCGCCGTCATCGCGGAGCCGATGACGCCCCTGATCACCGAGCCCCGGTCCGAGGAGGAGCGGGAGGAGCTACAGGACGCACTGCGGGAGTCGGGCTGGGCCCCGGACCGCGACCCGGCCGGGGAACCGGTCACCGGCGTGGAGCCCATCTCCGCCGACGCCGACGACCCCGAGTACGGCGAACCCGCCGGTGACGTGTCCGGCGACGAGATCGCCGGGGCGCCGGTCGTGACCCTGGATCCCGAGACGGGTGTCACCACCGTCGAGGCGGGCGAGCTGAGGTTCGTCCTGGACGCGGACGCCGGCACGATCGAGATCGAGCCCGGCGACAGGAACGTGCCCCTCGACCCCGAGGCGGCGCCGGTCACGATCGAGGCCGGACACCTGGGCCTGACCATCGACCCGGCCGAGGGCACCGTCGAGATCGAGACGAACGGCTCGGGCGAGGACGGGGAGGCCCTGCCGACCACGATCGAGATCGGCGACCTGAAGCTCACCCTGGACCCCGAGACCGGCGAGGTCTCCCTGGACCCCGGTGACGGGCAGGTGGAGGTCGACCCCGAGACCGGTCTGATCACCGTGTCCGAAGGGGACGAGGACGAGGACAGCGAGGGCGAAGAGGGAGAAGAGGGGGAGGACAGGCCGGGCGGCGACGGGTCGGGCGAGGAGGAAACCCCCGGAGACGACCGCCCCGGCGGTGACGGATCCGGAGACGAGCAAACCCCCGGAGAGGACCGTCCGGGAGGCGACCGGCCCGGAGACGAGGAAACCCCCGGAGACGACCGTCCAGGGGGCGACGGCGAGGGCAAGCCCGACAAAACCGGCGAAGAGGACTCCTCCGACCACGTGGGGAGCCAGCACCCCGACCGCCCCGGCGCGACCGACCCGGGTGGCGGCGGTGCGCCCGTGCCCGTGGGCACCACGCACCCGGTCACGGAGGAGACTCCGCGGGACGAACCCGAGCCCGTCCCGGACGAAAGCTCCGACACCCTTGAGGAGACCTCCGACCCCGGCGGGGAGGGGGGCGGCGGCGCTCCCGACGAGATGCATCCCCTCGACCCGGTCACCTCGATCAAACCGGTGGCCACGACCGAGGGTGACGGTCAGGGCGAGGGGCAGGGCGACGACGAAGAATTCCAGAGAGGCGTAGTCAACCAAGGCGAGACCCTCGGTGACGACAGCGGCGGAGGCGGAGAGGGCGGCGGCGAATCCCCCGAGACGCAACCCTTCGACCCGGCGAGCATCACCCAACCGGTACCCACGGCCGAAGACGGCGGCGGCAGCCAGCCCACCGACGAGACCCACCCCATCGACCCGGTCACCTCGGTCAAACCGGTAACCACGACCGAAGACGACGGCGGGGACGGCGGCGAATCCCCCGAGACGCAACCCTTCGACCCGGCGAGCATCTTCCATCCGGAAACCACGACCGAAGACGACGGTGAAGAGGACGGCACCGACGGCGAGGGCGACGAGGACGAAGAAGGCGAAGGCGGGGAAGACGAGGACACCGAGGGCGAAGGAGAAGGCGAAGGCGAAGGCGAGGGAGAGGACGACGAGGAAGAGGACGACGAGGAGGAAGAGGACGACACCGAGGGAGAGGGCGAAGGAGAGGGCGAAGGCGGAGGCGAGGGAGACGGCAAGGGTGGCGAAGGCACCAAGATCGACCTCAGCAGAATCGAAAAATTCCGCGACAACATCGTGATCCCGCTCATCGAAGACGTCGACACCCTGGAAACGAGTTTCTCTGTCTACAACAGTGAAGGCGGTTATCAGAGACTCGGGGACCCCGAACTCTTCGAACCGGCCAAGAAACTCGCCCAGGAGATCGACGCTTCAATGGTCAGTTTCTCCCAGTTCATCACCGGACTGCAAAAGGAACTGATACAGATCGAGGACCGGCTCTCGGAGAACCTCATCAAATTCGTCGAGATCGAGGACGAGGCGAACCTCACCGCCCAGGAGGTCCAAGACCTGATCTATTCGGGCCAGAGCGGTTCTGGCGGCGGCGGTGGCGGCGGCAACAACGGCGGACAGGACGAGGACAGCACCGAGGCCTAGGCCCGGAGCACAGCCCGTGAGGGGAGGGAAGAAGAGATGCCGGACAAGCCGATTCACGAGATCCTGAACATCTTCGCCAGCGCAGAAGGCGACTATGGAAAAATGGAATCCATGGAGAAGGTCTTCGAACCTCTCTGGGTCGATCACGGGCGCTATCACTTCCACGAGACCACCGGTTTCAAGGACTGGACCGGCAGCGGCGACAAGAAGGTGGACCGCTGGTGGAAGCACGGGGAGACCCACACCTCGTACTTCACCGCCGGCTACACCTCGTACAGCTACGACTACACCGGCTACGACTACGCCGGCTACAACATGCAGAAGGAGGCGTGGGGGGCCGCCGAGGACGACAACGCGGAGGGCGGCAACCAGATCGCGTTCCGCCAGTCACTGAACAACCTGTCGGCCCTCGCCGATTACGAGACCAACAAACTGAAGTCCGACAACTGGGATCTCGGGCGGCTACAGACCACCATCGACAATCTGGGCACCCTGCAGAAAACGCTGAAGCCCTACATCGACGGGGAGGGCGGAGGCAGCCTGAACGCACTCTGGCAGGCGATCGACACCCCGGACGGCCCTATGAGGGGCTCGGCCGCGGCGGCGTACAAGTACCGCCTCCAGGACCTGGCGTACCGCATGACCCATTTCTACGACGCGATCCCCAAGTTCAAGTCTGAACTGGAGAGGGTCAGGGACGAGCTGAAGACCCCCACCATCGACCTCGCCGACAAGGTCCAGGAGGCCCTACGCGAGTACGGGGGGCAGGTCGGTGACGCGGTCGACGGCTGGTACTTCAACATCTCCGCGGGGTCGGAGAGGTGGGTCGACCACCGGAACCAGTTCGACATCCTCATCACCCCCGCCGGAACGAACGAGGACGGGACACCGAGGGCGGAGGTCCGCGGCATCGTCGGTGAGGAGCCCACCGACGGCAATGTCAACAACGCCATGTACCAGAGGTTCCGTGACCACTACAAGACCGTCCACGAGTACGCCAACAACCTGTACACCAAGATGGAGACCACCTACAAGAGCATCCAGTCGGAACTGCAGCCCGTCGAACCTCCCACGCCGCTGAGGACGGAGACACCCACTCCCCCCGGAGACAACGGTCCCGGCGGCGGCGAGGACGACCTCGACGAGTTCCTCGAGGAACTCTTCGGTGGCGGCGACGGTGAGGGAGACGGCGACGGAGACGGCGGCCCCGAGGAGATCGACCTCAGTGAGCTCTTCGGCGACGGCGACGGCGACGGAGACGGCGGCCCCGACGAGCTCGATCTCAGCGACCTCTTCGGCGACGGCGACGGCGGGGGAGACGGCGAGGGAGACGGCGACGGCGGCCCCGGCGGCAACGGTGACGGCGAGGACGGCCCCGAGCATGTCGACCTCAACGAGGTCTTCGACGAACTGGGCATCGACCCGCCGTCGAACGAACAGGATCTCAACGGCCCCGACGGTTCGAGCGGCGGGGGGCCCGACG
>ANAW01000187.1:0-2764 GCA_000340945.1 Nocardiopsis synnemataformans DSM 44143
CGCTCTCAACGGCCCCGGCGACACTTCGGGCAACGGCGGCCCCGACGCCTACATCCCGCCTCCCACGCCACAACTCGGCCTCAACGGCCCCGGCGACACCCTGGGCAACGGCGGCCCCGTGATACCCCCACCGGTCCCGCCGCCTCTCGGCCTCAACGGCCCCGGCAACGATACGGGCAGCAACGGCCCCCTGGTGCCCCCGCTGATCCCCACGCCCCCGCCTCCCCTCGGGCTCAACGGCCCCGTTCCCGGACGCGGCGGTCCGGAGGGCTACAACGGTTCGCTGGAGCGCGATCCGGTGACGGGGCTCCCGCTCAACCCGGAGACAGGACAGCCGTTCCCGGTCAACCCCGAGACCGGGCTGCCCTACAACCCCGAAACCAACCTGCCCATCAACTACGACCCCGAGACCGGGCAGGTCCTGCCCATCGACCCCGTCACCGGACAACCGGTCGGCATCGACCCCGAGACCGGGCTGCCGAACGACTACGGGTACAACGTGCCGGAGCTTCCGCCCGAGCTCGGGCTCAACGGCCCCGGCCAGGACGGCTACGACTACGGGAACGGCGTGCCCTCGCCCCCGCCCGACCTCGGGCTCAACGGCCCGGGCACCGGGGAGGACGTGCCGATCAACCCGGTCACCGGCGAGCCCTACGTCATCGACCCGCTCACCGGCAAGCCCTACCCGATCGACCCCGAGACCGGAGCGCCGATCACGAACGGCTTCGAGGGAACCTATCCCTCGTCACCGCCCCCCAACGAGCTTCCGCCGCTGGAGTCGCCCAACGACCTGGGCCTCAACTACGGCGGCCTCAGCCCCGGCCCCGGCCCCTACTCCAACGACGGCCCGGGCGCACCGGACAGCTCCGACCGCTCCTCGCTGTTCGCCACCCCCGACGGCACCCAGTACCAGGCGGGCGGCCCCAACGGGGCCTCCGGCGGACAGGGCAACCCGGGCGGTGTCGGCGGCGTCGGCGGCGCGGGAGGGCTGAACGGTCAGCCCGGCGCCGGAGCCGGAGGCGCCGGAGCCGGAGGCGCCGGAGCCGGCGGTATGGGAGGCATGGGCGGCATGCCGATGATGCCCCCCATGATGGGCGGTATGGGCGGCGGCATGGGCGGCGGTGGTGGTGAGAACAACCGCGACCGGCAGCGCTCCACCTGGCTCTCCGAGGACGAGAAGGTCTGGGGCACCACGGCCGACGGGCAGAAATCCGCACTGGGACGACCCGCCCCCGGGCAGAACAAGAAGGGAACAACCCGGCATGAGCTCGCAGATGCAGCGCCAGATGGAAGAGGAACTGGCACAGCTTCACAAGACGATGGACCGACTGGCGGACGCAAGCGCAAGCCTGGAGTCGGCAACCGAAGAGGTCGTGGCCAAGAACAGGCTCGTGGGCGCGAAGGTGAACGCGACGGGGGAACTGGTTGAGCTGAAGTTCCACACCCAGGCCTACCGGGACATGGCCCCCACCGAGCTGGCCGCCGCCATCACGGAGGTGGTCAACAAGGCGCGGGACCAGATGGCCGAGCGCGTCTCGGAGGCCTACGGTCCCTTCATGCCGGAGATGACGGGGGTCGAGGAGGTCATGAACGGCGACCTCGACCCGCTCAAGCTGCTCGACCGGCTGGGCATCCCCTCCGAGGGCCCGCAGCAGCAGTAGTAGACGGAATCCGCCGCCGTCCGCGGCGGAGGCTGAGGACCAGGACCAGGAGAGGAGGCGGACATGGCGGTCCGCGACAACGGCTTCTTCGCCGATCCCGACGGCATGACCGGTAACAGTCAGAAGGTCCGCGAGGCGGCCGAGTTCGCCCGCGAGACCCAGCAGTGGGCGGACGGCGAGCTGGCTCCGCTGGAACCCATCTGGGGCGAGGGCGACGAGTTCGCCGAGAAGATGGACAAGTCCCTGGGGGAGCTCAAGACCTCCATCAGCGAGTTGACGGGCCTCATCGCCACCGCGGCGGAGGACTCGAGCGACATCCTCCTGAAGACCACGGGGACCGTCGTCCGCGAGGAGGAGAACAACACGAACCACGTTCCGGACCTCGACAACCTGGGCGGACCCGGAGGAGGACGCCGGTGACCCCCGACCCCACCCCCACCTTCCCGTGCGGCCGCGGGAGCGGCCGCACGGGTCCCCCGAGAAGGAGTCCCGATGTCTGAGAGTGCGCAGGCTCGCGGCGGGGCCGAAGGCCGTCCCGCACCGGCGCCTGACTTCCAGTCCGCGCTCTCCGGAGAGGCCGGCGGCACGGTCTCCGGAGGAACCGCGGTCCCACCGGCGCCCGCGGCGCCCGGCCCCGGAGCCGCCGGGGGCGCGGGGGCGGCCGAGGCCGTTCCCGGTCCCCGGATCACCGGCGCCCTGCACGAGCCCGTCGCCCCCCAGCCCCCGGAGGTGGCCCTGGACCGTCCGGGCAAGCCCGTCCTGGCGGGCGCGGCCATCGCGGGCCTGCTGCTGGTCGCCGCCCCCTTCGCCATGACGGCGGGGGTTCCCGGGGTGACCCTGGACACGACGCCGCTCGCCTCGGGCGCGGGCGCCGCGGACGGCGCCGGCGGCCAGACCTCCGGCACCGCCGAGTCGGGCGCCTCGGCCGGTGGCGAGTCCGGGTCCGTCGCGGGGCAGGCGGACACGGGGGCAGCGGCCGCGCCCCAGCAGGGCGCCGCGCCCCAGGAGACCGGCTACGTCCCCGAGGTGAGCGGGGACGGGGGCGCGACCCCGACGATGCCCGACCCGGGCACCGCCGCCACCGGCGGTGGGAGCCCCGTGGA
>ANAW01000188.1:0-407 GCA_000340945.1 Nocardiopsis synnemataformans DSM 44143
GGGCGAGGCGACCGCCGCCGGAGAGCCGGGGACCGGGGGTGCCGCGGTTGCCGGGGAACCGGGGACCGAGGGCGCCGCCGGGGAACCGGGCACCGAGGGCTCCGCGACCGAAGGCGGTGACACGGCCGCCGGTCCCCCCGCCGGTGAGGAAGGCGCGGACGGGGCGGCCGGGGAGGACGCGGCAGCCGGAGGGAACGAGGGCGCCGGGACCTCCGGGGAGGGTGAGACCGACGGAGCGGCCGGAGAGGGCGCCGGAAACGGCGACACCGGCACCGGAGACAACGGCACCGGGAACGGCCCCGCCGCGGAGGAGATGAACGCCCCCCTCGCCGACACCACCGGAACCGGCGACACCGCACGGGAGAACGGGGCCGCCGGGAACGGCGACGCCGCGAACGGCGGGTCGG
>ANAW01000189.1:0-37569 GCA_000340945.1 Nocardiopsis synnemataformans DSM 44143
TCGGAGGGCGGGGGCTCCGTCCTGGCGGACTCGGGCGCGATGACGGGGGGCTCGGAACCCGAGTCCTTCCTCGCCGTCGCGGGGCCCGGTTGCCAGACCTCCCCCGGCGCCTCCTACGCGAACGAGGGGCGCTGGGACAGCGCCGAGGGCACCGCCAGCTGGGCCACCCGGCCCGGCGGGTACGCTCAGGAGGGCTGTGACGGCGGCTACGAGGCCCTTCCCGTCTCGGGCGATCCGGAACGGGGCAACGGCCAGTACGCCACCTGGACGTTCACCCCCGGGGAGGCGGGGATCGCGTGCGAACTCTACGTCCACGTGCCCGACGACGAGAGCCCGCTGTGGATCTCCCCCGGGGAGGCGAAGTACCAGCTCTTCTCCGGCCCCTCGGCCGAGGGGTCGCCCGTGGCGGTCTTCGGGATCGACCAGGCGGGGATCCGGGGCGGCTGGGTGCAGGTGACCGGGTTCACCTCCCCCACGGAGGAGTTCACCGTCAAGCTCACCAACGCGGGGGCCGACGCCCTCGCGGACCAGGAGCACACCAGCTCGCACGTGGCCGCCTCGGCGGTGCGCGCCTCCTGTTCCTGACCCACCCCCGGCGGGGCGGCTCCGGCCGCCCCGCCACCGCCCCTCCCCCGACTTAGGAAGACACCGATGACCAGGCAGCTCCTCACCGTCGACGCCGACGCTCAGGACGGGCACGCGACGATCACCGAGGCGGTCGAGGCCGCTGACAGCGGTGCCCTCATCACCATCGCCCCCGGCCGCTACGAGGAGAGCCTCGTCCTGCGCGACGTGGTCACCCTGATGGCCCGCGACGGCCTGGGCAGCGTGGAGATCACCACCGCCAGCGGCTGCGCCGTGGTCTCGGGCGCCGAGGCGGTCAAGTTGTCGGGGCTGGTCCTGCGCGGCCGCCACGCCGACTACCCCGCGGTGGACATCCCCCTCGGGCAGTTGGAGATGGCCGACTGCGAGGTGGAGGGGGCCTCGTGGACCGCGGTGTCGGTGCGCGGCGCCGGTGCGCTCGCCATGCGCGACAGCCGCGTCACGTGCTCGGCGGGGGCGGGCGTGGTGATCACCTCCTCGGGGCCGAGCGTCATCGAGGACTGCGTGGTCGAGGAGGTCGACACCAGCGCCGTGGTCATCGGCGAGCAGGCCAGCCCCACGATCCGCTCCTGCGTGCTGCGCGACGCCGGGGGCAACGGGGTGTTCGTCAGCGGACAGGCCGGGGGCACGATCCGGGACTGCGAGATCTCGGGGACCAAGAAGCCCGCCGTGGCACTGGAGGAGGGCGCCGCCACCTCGCTGCTGGGCACGCGCGTGCACGACACCGAGAGCGACGGGCTGGTGGTGTCCAGCAGGTCGCGCCCGGTGGTCGAGGACTGCGTGTTCGAGGACATCGGCGGATGCGGCGTCGCCGTGCGCAACGGTTCGGACCCGCAGGTGGCGCGGGTGCGCGTGGCGCGCGCCAAGGGCGTGGCCATCCACCTGTCGGGCCGGGCGCGCGGCACCTTCACCGACTGCGAGGTGGAGGAGTCGGGCGGCGACGCCGTACGCGCCGAGGAGCGCGCCTCCACCGCCTTCCTCGGCCTGGTCGTGCGCCGCGGCCTGGGGCTGAGCCTGGGCGGCGACAGCGTCGTGGAGTTCGACCGCGGGCTGGTCAGCGAGACCGCCGGTCCCGGCGTGGTGATCGAGGAGTGCGCCCCGTTCCTGCGCGCGACCGCGATCACCGGGACCCGGGGCCAGGGCGTGGTGTTCGGCAAGGGCGGCCGCGGACGCCTGGAGGACGTGACGCTGGAGCGCACCGGCAAGAGCGCCGTGTCCGTGGACGAGGGCGGCGCGCCCCTGCTGACCGGCGTGCAGATCTCCGGGAGCCGCGACGCCGGGATCTCGGTGGGCTCGGGCGCGTCCGCCGACGTGCGCGACTGCGACGTGTCCGAGTGCACGGGCGACGGCATCGCCGTGCGGGCCGGGGGCAGGGCGACGGTCCTGCGCACCCGGGTGTACAACGGCCGCCGCAACGGCGTGCTGGTGGCGGCCAAGGCGAGCGCCACGCTGCGGCGGTGCGAGGTGTTCGGCAACGGCGCCGACGGCATCCTCGTGCACTCCGCCGAGGACGTGGCGGTGGAGGACTGCTCGGTACGGGAGAACGGCCGCTCCGGGCTGCGCCAGACCGTCGCCAGCCAGAGCATGCGCACGGAGGAGCTGCTCAGCCGCGGCAACGGGGCCCCGGACGCGTTCGGCGACCTGGCGGGCGCGCCCGTCCCGATGCCGGAGGCCCCCGTCCCCGAGCCGGCGGACGGGGACTCCGAAGAGATCGGCCCCATGATGGAGCTGGACTCGCTGGTGGGCCTGGCCGGGGTCAAGCACGAGGTCAAGACGCTCGTCACCCGCAACCAGATGGCCCAGCGCAGGGCGGAGATGGGCCTGCCCACGCCGCCCATGAGCCGCCACCTGGTCTTCGGCGGCGCGCCCGGTACGGGCAAGACCACCGTGGCGCGGCTGTACGGGCAGATCCTCGCCGAACTGGACGTGCTGCGCTACGGGCACGTGGTGGAGGTGGCCCGCGCCGACCTGGTCTCGCAGTACGTGGGCGGCACGGCGATCAAGACCACCGAGGTGTTCGAGCGCGCCAAGGGCGGCCTGCTGTTCGTCGACGAGGCCTACGCGCTGGCCAGCGGCAGCGAGGGCGGCGGCAGCGGCCCCGACTTCGGCCGGGAGGCCATCGACACCCTGGTCAAGCTCATGGAGGACCACCGCGACGAGGTCGTGGTGATCGTCGCGGGCTACACCGAGGAGATGCAGAACTTCCTCGACACCAACCCCGGCCTGGCCTCCCGGTTCAGCCGGACCATCGAGTTCGCCAACTACGCGCCGGAGGAGCTGACGGAGATCGTGCGCAACATGTGCGTCTCGCACAGCTACCGGATGGCGGAGGAGACCGAGGCGGCCCTGCTCGCCCACTTCGAGCGGGTGCCCAAGGGACCGGCGTTCGGCAACGGCCGCGAGGCCCGCAAGCTGTTCGAGGAGATGATCGACCGCCAGGCGTTCCGGCTGGGCGGGACCATCCCCGACAGCCCGGACTCGCTCACCCTCCTGCTGCCCGAGGACCTCGGGGCGGCGGCCGAGGAGGAGCAGCTCGGCGGCACGGCGGACGGGATCGCGGCCCTGCGCGAGGAGCTCGACGCCATGGTGGGCCTGGCCAGCGTCAAGGAGACCGTCAACGACCTGGCCAACCTGCTGCTGATGTCGCAGCAGCGGCGCGCCATGGGGCTCCAGGTTGCGGCGATGAGCCACCACCTGGTGTTCGCCGGTCCCCCCGGTACCGGTAAGACGACCGTGGCCCGGCTGTACGGCAAGCTGCTGCACGCCCTGGGGGTGCTGCGCGGCGACCACGTGGTGGAGGCGGCCCGCTCGGACCTGGTCGGACGCTACGTCGGGCACACCGCCCAACTGACCGCCGAGGTGTTCGAGCGCGCCAAGGGCGGCGTGCTGTTCGTGGACGAGGCCTACTCGCTGGCGCCGCGCGGATCGGGCAACGACTTCGGCCAGGAGGCCATCGACACCCTGGTCAAGCTCATGGAGGACCACCGCGACGAGGCGGTGGTCATCGTCGCCGGGTACACCAACGAGATGCAGCGCTTCCTGGACTCCAACCCGGGTCTGGCCTCGCGGTTCAACCACCAGGTGGAGTTCCCCGACTACAGCGACGACGAGCTGGTCACCATCGTCGAGCGGATGGCGAAGGGGTCGGGGTACACCTGCGGTGAGCAGACGGTGGCGGCCCTGCACGAGCACTTCTCGGGGGTGGTCCGCGACGTGAACTTCGGCAACGCCCGCTACGCGCGCCAGGTGCTGGAGCGGATGATCACCCGGCAGGCGGGCCGCCTGGTCAACGGCGTCCAGAACGCCACCAGGGAGGACTTCACCACCCTGCTGCCCGAGGACATCCCGGTCCGCTGACCCCGCGGTCCGGGCGGGGTGCCCGGTGCAGCGGGGGGCTCCCTCCCCGGAGGACGGCCCCCGCGGCGTCCTCCGGGGAGGGAGCCCGGTCGCGGACTCAGCCGTGGCCGGGCGCGTGCCCGCCGACTTCCTCGCGCAGCTGTTCCAGCACTCCCGACAGCAACCGCGACACGTGCATCTGCGAGTACCCCAAGCGGTCCGCGATCTCGGACTGGGTATGGTCCCCGAAGAACCGCAACCGCAGGATCTCCCGCTCCCGCGCGGGCAACCGCGCCAGCGCGGGCTTGAGCGACTCGCGTTCCACCACCCGTTCCAGCGCCGCGTCCTCGCTGCCCAGGTGGTCCTCCAGACGCGTCCCCTCCTGGCCGTCGGCGTCGGAGGAGTCCGGCGCGTCCAGCGACAGGGAGCGGTAGGACTCCGAGACCTGCGCCAACTCGCTGACCTCGGCCTCGGGAAGCCCCATCTCGTGGGCCAGCTCAGCGATGGTGGGCGTACGCGCGTGCTCCTGCTGGAACTCCCCCGTCGCCCGGCGCAGCCTCACCCGGTTCTCCTGGTGGCGGCGCGGCACGCGCACCGCCCAGGTGTGGTCGCGGAAGTGCCGCTTGATCTCCCCCGTCACCGTGGGCAGCAGGTAGGAGATGAAGGGCTTGCCGCGGGCCGGGTCGTAGCCGCGCACGGCCTTGACCAGCCCCACCATGGCCGTCTGCTTCAGGTCCTCCAACGGCTCGCCGCGGCCCCCGTAGCGGCGCGCGATCTTGTTGATCAACGGCTGGTAGAGCACGACCACCCGCTCGCGCAGGTCGTCGGCCCTCGGGTCGTCGTCCGCGAGGGCACGCAGCTGGGAGATCAGCTCCTCGGGGCGGACCTCCCCGGCCTCGTCGGCCTCGCCCGCTTCCCCGGTCTCCCGGGCCTCTTCGGTACCCGTGTCCTCGGGGACGGTGTCCTCGACCGGCCTGCGTGGTCTGGGGATCACGGGCAGTCGGTCGGTGACGGTCGTTGACGTGTGTGTTTCGGTGAGAGACGTGGACAAGAGGAAACCCCCCGGTGCTCTGTCCTGTGTGCTCATGTACCTGCCTGGGCAGGACACCGGCGGCGCGATCCCGCGCGCGACCCGCGGGGCCGGTGGCCCTGTGGCTGGCGGGACAGCCGCGATGCACAGACTAGGTTCCCTCAGGAACGGCTTCAAAAGCCGCAGATCCAAATTTTTGTTGCCATACGACAATTATCTTGCAAAAAGCGGCAAAGTGACCCAAATCTGCCAAGGGACACCCACGCATCCCGTGGCCCCGCCCCCAGTGCTCCCGAGGCACTGCGACCCGTTCTCCCACCCCAAGGGTGCCGCGCGAGTCGGATACACAGTCGCACGGTTCCGGGCCTCGGAGGCGGTCCGACACGTGCGGGCCGCCCCGGAAGGACTCCGCGACACGGCCCCGGCAAGCGGTTACCGGCACGTCGACACCGGGGGACGCGGCGGGCCGGAGCCCGAGGACATCACCAGGGAGAACGTCTGGATCGACGTTCCGGAGGAGGCCTGAGGACACCGGGGCCCGGCCGCGCGGGCCCGGGGGCGGGGAGGGTCGAAAGGCCCCGGGAGGACCGGGGAGGGCCGGAAGGACCCGGGAAGACCGGGGAGGGCCGGAAGGACCCGGGAGGGAGGGCCGGAACCTCGGGTCTACCTCGGGGTCAGCGGGCTGGCGAGGAGCAGCCCGGCCCCCGTGGCCGTGCCCGCGCCGACACCGTCCAGGCACAGTTCCTGGAGCGCCTCGCTGTCGCGCACCACGGCCTCACCGGTGAAGTGGTACCGCGCGGGCCTGCCGCCCAGGTGCTTCCACTTCACCGAGGTGACGTCCAGCGCGCCCGCGAACTTGCCGCCCAGCCAGCCCTCGAACTCCTCCTCCGGAAGAGGGACCCGCTTGCCGCGCGGGCGCTTCCCCTCACCGGCGGGCTCGGCCCCGCGCTGCGCGGTGGGCGCCGTGATGAGCTCCCAGCGGACGGTCTCGCCCTCGGAGTACCGCGGCATCGGGTGGATCGCGGCGGAGGTCGCGCCGGGGACCTTGCCCCAGGCGGGGGCGGTGTCGGAACTGACCACCAGCGTGCTCGGCGAGGTGCGCGCCCACAGCACGCGGGCGTCGGAGTCGGGGTCGGGGTCGACCGCTCTGCGCACGGCCTGCCCCATGACCGCCCACTGGTCCATACGGGCGCTGCGCTTGGGGTCGAGGTTGATGCGGGACAGGTACAAGGAGTTCCCCTCCGGGGCACCCCCGCCCGGGCGGGGGTTCGTGTTCGTGTTCGGTCGCGGGCCGTCGAGGATCACCTCCGCCCGGGATGGAGTTCCCACTGTACGAGGCACCGGACCCCGGGTCGGCCCGTCCCCCGGCTCCGTCGTCAGGCCTGGCTAGAGTACGCACCATGCACGAACACGGCGCCCCGCCTCCCCAGGGCCCCCGCCCTCCCCGACAGCCCCACCACCAGGCGCCTCCCCCCGGCCACCAGCCTCCCCCCGGGCAGCCGCAAGGCCACCCCCGCCCGGGACAGGCGCCCGCCCCGCAGGCCCCGGCCAAGAAGGGCTCCGTCGGCCGGACCCTCGCCTGGATCGGCTGCGGCTGCGCCACGCTCCTCCTCCTGGCCGTGGCCGGCGCCGGGTTCGGCGGCGCGTACTACCTCGGCTGGTTCGGCCCAGAGGACGTCTACTCCGCTCCGCAGAGCCCGTGCGAACTCCTGGACACCGAGGCCGCGAGCGAGATCGCCGGGAACGGCGAGGACCTGGAGGTCTACGAGGCGGACCACTCCTACGCGTACAACGCCGAGGGCCTGCAGTGCGTCGTCACCCCCGGCTACGGGGCCGCGTCCGGACACGAGGTGGACCTTCGCGCCATCGTCTTCACCAGTGAGGTGGACGGGATCCGCAAGGAGAACGGCATCGAGGCCGCCAGGACCTACTTCTACTCCAACCGCCCGGAGTCCAACGGCGCCGAGTCCGCGACCTGCCCGGACGGCAGGGCCCCGCTCAGCGGCTCCGGACACGCCCTGTACCGCCTGGACAACCTCGTCGTGGAGGCCGAGGTGCTGCCCGCGGGCTCCGACGCCGAGGAGACGCTCGACGAGGCGGGCCGTACCCAGGCGGCCGTGGACCTGCTCTGCGACGCCCTCTCCCGCGTGGAGTGACGGCGGACCGGGACCGCGACGCACCCGAACGCCCCGCGGTCCCGGAAACAGCCGGACGCCGAAGGCCGCCGGTGCGGAGCGCCGAACGCGGTGACGACGTCAGTGGACGGCGTCCCCAGCGACGTGGGCTGACGGCCCACATGCCCCACTTCCACCCCACCTGGAACGCAGAAAGAGGCCCACCTGATGGTGGACCTCTCGCTGACCTGCTACTGCTCTGTCGGGACGGCGGGATTTGAACCCACGACCCCTTGACCCCCAGTCAAGTGCGCTACCAAACTGCGCTACGTCCCGTCCGCTGCGCGGACGCCGTTCCCGGCGCCGCCAACAGGTGAAACTGTATCGCATCCGGCAGGGCGCTCGAACCGGATATCCGGCTCCGGGCACGAGCCCCGAGGGCCTTCCCGCCCCTTCCACCGGGTCCCTGTTCGGTTCCAGGCGCCCGGTCGGATTCCGTGCACACGGACGGAAACCGTGCACGGAGCTGGAAGCCGTGCACGCGTCAGGGACCGCCGGTCCGGGTCACTGGCCGCTGGGCCAGGTCTGCTCCTCGCCCGAGTCCTCCTCGACCTCGTGCAGGGGCGTGAGCGCGCGGGTGCGGTCCACGAACACGAAGGCGTCGTAGCGCTCCCCCAGCACGGTCGGGACGTAGTTGCGCCGCCCGTCGCGCCCGGGGTGGTAGACGACTCCGATGGCGCGGTGCGGCAGGATCTCGTCCCCGAACGGATCGACCGCCCCGTCCCCGGTCAGGACCAGCAGACCCGTCTCCCCCTCGAACGACTGGTGCAGCAGTGCCTCCACGCTCCCGTGGCGCGCCGCGGGCACCGGCATCGGCTCGGGGGTCTCGCCCCACGCCCGTGCGGCCGTGACCCGGCCCTCGTAGGTGCCGAAGCCGACGAGGACCACGCCCTCGTCACCGTGGCGCTCGCGCACCAGCTGCCCCACGTTGACCATGCCCGCGGCGGCCATGTCGGTGGCGCGCGCGTCGCCGACGTGGGTGTTGTGCTCCCACACGACAGCCTTGGCGCCGGGCCCGTGGTGCTCCATGAGCCGGTCGAGCGTGTCGGCCATGTGGTGGTCGCGCACGTTCCACGACTCGGCCCCGCCGCGCACCATCGCCCGGTAGTACTGCTCGGCGCCCGCGAGCACCTCGGCGTTCTGGCGCGCGGCGAAGTCGGCCAGGCCCTCGGCGGGGGAGGCCTCCCCTGCCCGCTCGCGCAGTTCGGCCAGCAGGCGCACGACCTCCACCTCGCAGCTCTCGGGCACCAGCCGCGTCGCGCGGGCGTAGGCCTGGGGGTCCTCGCCGTAGGGTTCGAAGCAGCGGTAGGCCCTCAGGGCCGGTTCCACCTGTTCGGGCATGTTCTCGCGCAGCCACCCCAGCACCGCGTACAGCGACCCCCACAGGCTGTAGACGTCCAGGCCGAAGAACCCGGCGCGCCGCTCCGGCGCGAGCCCCAGGTTGCGCTCGCGCAGCCACCGGGCGAACTCCAGCACCTCGGTGTTGGCCCACATCCACTGCGGCCACCTGCGGAAGCCCTCCAGGATCTCCTTGGGATCCTCGGGCGCTCCCGGCGCGCCCACGACACCGCAGTGCAGGTCCTGGCAGTCCGGCCAGTCGCCCTCCACCGCGACGAAGGAGAAGCCCGCCTCGTCGATCAGCCGCCGGGTCAGTTCGGCCCGCCAGCGGTAGAACTCGGCGGTGCCGTGCGAGGCCTCGCCCAGCAGCACGTAGCGCGCGTCGCCGATCCGCTCCAGAACCGGGTCCAGCGACCTCGGGCCGGTCAGCCGCAGGAGGGCGTCCGGGCCGGTTCCGGGGCTCACCTCTCCACCTCGCCCAGGATGCCCGCGAACCAGCCGGAGGCCGCGTCGGCCACCTCCTCCAGCGCGCCCGGTTCCTCGAACAGGTGGGTGGCGCGGGGGACGATGTGGATCCGGTGCGGGGCGCTGAGCCGGTCGGCCGCGTCCTCGTTGAGCCGCAGGACCTCGGTGTCCGCGCCGCCGACGATGAGCAGCGTCGGGGCGCGCACGACCTGGAGCGCCTCCGTGCCCGCGAGGTCGGGGCGGCCGCCGCGCGAGACCACCGCGGCGACCAGGTCCGGGCGCTCGGCGGCGGTCCTCAGCGCGGCGGCGGCACCGGTGCTGGCGCCGAACAGGCCGATGGGCGTCCCCGCGGTGTCCTCGTGCGCGGCCAGCCAGTCCACGGTGCCGGTGAGCCGCCGGGTGAGCAGGTCGATGTCGAAGCGCTGCCGCCCGGTCGCGCTGTCGGCGCGCTCCTCCTCGGGGGTCAGCAGGTCGAGCAGGAGCGTGGCGACCCCGATCCGGTTGAGCTCCTCGGCGACGGCCTGGTTGCGCGGGCTGTGGCGTGAGCTTCCGCTGCCGTGCGCGAAGGCCACGACCGCGGTCGCCCCGGGGAACACGGCCAGCCGCCCGTCGAGCCCCGCGTCCGGCGTGCGTACCGTCACGTCGACGGCGGTCATGGTGGTCTCCCTTCGTGGGGGCCGGGCTCCCGTGCGGCGCTCCGGCCCGGTGTCGTCCGCCGCGTGCACGGCGGCCGGTGGCGGTCAGGATCGGCCGGGAGGGCCGCCGCCGGGGCCGCCGGGGCTGTGGGAACCACCGGGGCCGCCGGGGCCGCTGGAGCTGCCTGGTCCTCGGGGAAGCCTCACCAGCAGGCTGCGGACCTCGTCATCGGTGACCTGCGGAAACCTCTCGTACCAGAGGCTGACCGCACCGAAGTCGGGCGGCGTCTCCAGGCAGACGACCCGGTCGCAGACGTCGGAGAGCGCGCGCACGGCGTCGGGCGCGCCCACGGGGGCGGCCAGCGTCAGGGACGCGGGGCGCCCGGCGAGCAGCGAGGTCAGCGCCGCCCGGGCGCTCAGCCCGGTGGCCAGCCCGTCGTCGACCACCACGACGTCGTATCCGCCGACCTCGGGCTCGGGGTCCTCCCCGCGGTAGGCCAGCAGTCTGCGCCGCGCCTCGGCCTGTTCGGCCCCGACCATGTCGGCCAGGCGCCCCTCGGGGATGCCCAGCAGGTCCAGCGCCCTCTGGTCGAACAGCGGAGGCCCCTCGGCCGTGGTCGCCCCGATCGCCGTCTCCGGGCTCCCCGGGGCACCGATCTTGCGCACGACCACGACGTCCAGAGGCACGCCGACGGCCTCGGCGACGGGCCTGGCCACGGGGACGCCGCCCCGGGGCAGGGCCAGCACGCGCGGGCGCGGTCCCGCCTGCTCCGCCACCGCACGGGCCAACCGCTCGCCCGCCTCTCGCCGGTCCCGAAACACGTATGTCACCTCACCCCGGTCGCGTCTTCGCGGCGCCTGGATCCCGTGGCGCGAGAGCCCGCGTCCGCGCAGTTCAGCGGAGCGCGCGGGCCGTGTGGTGAGCGCTACCCCGGTGCCTCCGGCGCACACATGGCGCGGGTCGGGCGCACCGGGGCCGGTTCCGCGCTACTCGCCCAGGGTGCCGTCGAGGCGCTCGACCACGCAGAACTCGTTGCCCTCGGGGTCGGCCATGACCGCCAGCAGGTGGCCGTCCTCCTCGTAGGTGGGGCGCAGCACCTCCGCGCCCAGCGCGCGCACCCGCTCGATCTCCGCGGCCATGTCGTGAACAACCAAGTCCAGGTGCATCCGGTTCTTGCCGGAGCGGGGCTCGGGCACCTTCTGGAGCAACAGGTCGGGCCAGCGTCCGCCGGGGTCCTTGAGGGCGAGGTAGACCGGGTGCTGGCCCTCCTCGCGCTCGAAGCCGAGCGCGGCGCACCAGAAGTCGGCGGCGGCGTGGAGGTCGTTGGTGTCGAGTACGCAGACCAGGCGCACGTGGCGCTCCCCTCGGTTCGCCGTGCGGCCCGCGGCCGCGGGCCGCACGGCCACCCTACGACGGAGGCCCAGCACGGCGGGAGCCCCCGGAGCGCCGGAACCGTCAGTCGCTACGACGCCGCGGCGCCCGCCCGCGCGGAAGGCGGTCTCCGCGTCCGTCCGCGCGGCGGGCCCGGCGCCGGGGTTCAGGAGGCGGACGCGGTTCCGGGGATGAGCAGCCCCTCGGCCTCCAGGTCCGCCCACAGGGCCTCGGGGACCGGGGCCGCCAGGAGCCGGGCGTCGTGCGTGATCTCCCCGGCCGAGCGGGCCCCCACCAGGACCCCGGCCACCGCCGGGTGGCGCGCGCAGAAGGCCATCGCCGCCTGGGGCAGGCTCACGCCGTGGCGTCGGGCCACCGCGGCGATCCGCAGCGCCCGGTCGCGCAGCGCTCCGGGGGCGGCCGCGTAGTCGTAGGTGGCGTCGGCGGAGGGCTCGTCCACGGCCAGGATCCCGCTGTTGAACACTCCGGCCGCGATCACCGACACCCCCGCGCGCAGGCAGGCCGGGAGCATCGTGGCCGCCGCGCCCTGGTCCAGCAGCGTGTACCTTCCCGCGAGCAGCACGGCGTCCACGTCGGTCTCCACGGCGAAGCGCTCCAGCATGCGCGCCTGGTTCATGCCCGCGCCGATCGCGCCGACCACGCCCTGGTCGCGCAGCTCGTGCAGGGCCGGATAGGCCTCTCCGACCGCCTGCTCCCAGTGGTGGTCGGGGTCGTGCAGGAGCACCACGTCCACCCGGTCCAGGCCCAGCCGCTCCAGGCTCCGCTCCAGGGAGCGGCGCACCCCGTCGGCGCTGAAGTCCCAGCGCCGCCCGTACGCGGCGGGGACGGCGAAGCCCTGGTCGTCCAGCCGCCCGGCGCGGTGCGGGGTGGGCTCCAGCAGGCGGCCGACCTTGGTCGAGACCGCGTACTGCTCGCGGGGCAGGCCGGCCAGGGCGCGACCCAGGCGGCGCTCGGCCAGGCCCAGGCCGTAGTGGGGGGCGGTGTCGAAGTAGCGCACGCCCGCCTCCCACGCCGCCCGGACCGTCGCGGTCACGGCCTCCTCGTCCACCTCCTGGTAGCCGCCGTTGCCGAGCGGGGCGGTGCCCAGCCCGAGGGGGCTGAGCGTCACCGCCGACCCGCCCAGCCGGATCCGCGTACCGGGACTGCGTTCCATTCCCTGTCTCTCCCTCTGCGCCGACCGACAACGGCGAATGGTCGACCCACCGTCACCGGGAAAAGGTTTTACCCGGCCGTGACAACGCTTTCCGAATACGGGGCGCCACCACCGCCGCTCCCCTCATTACCACCCCAGAACCTCACCGGGGAAGGCCCCCTTTCTGGCCGGAAAAGGCCTGCACCGCAGGCCTTCGCATTCGCAGAGCCGCAAGTCAACACGTTTTTCACCTGCGCATTAACCAAAAAGAAAGAAGAAAGAGGGAATCCGTTTCCCCGCATTCACATGTGATGCACGCCACCTAAAAGAAAAGAGCGGAACGTGGTAAATTCTCCGTATTGGAACGAGCTATTTAAAACGAGAGTCCCTCCCCTCACGCGCCTCCTCCGCCCCCGGAGGCGCCCGTCAAGCACCACCCAGCTGACGAAGGGCCCCACGGATGAACACGCAGACCCCCCAGACGCACCCGCCCGACCTCCGCTCGGTCATGCGGCTGTTCCCCACCGGCGTCGCGGTCCTGACCTCGGGCCGCGGGGCCGAGGCCGTGGCCACCACGGTGAACTCGCTGATCTCCGTCACCCTGGAGCCCCCCACGGTCCTGGTCTCCCTGCACGGGACCTCCCGCGCGGGCAGGGTCGTGGACGCCACCGGAGGCTTCTGCCTGAGCCTGCTCTCCGGCGGCCAGGAGTCGCACGCACGGCTGTTCGCCGCCTCCGACAAACCCCGCGGCGAGGCACTGGACCCCTACTTCACCACCACCCCCGCGGGCTGCCTCGTCCTGCGGGGCGCCCTGGGCGGGCTCACGTGCGAGATCACCTCCGTCCACCAGGAGGGCGACCACCGCGTGTACACCGGGCGGGTCAGCGCCACCCACCTGGGCGACCCCGCGGACGGCGCGCTCCTCTTCCACCAGGGGCGGATGGTATCGGCGTGAACCCCGTACCGCGCGCCGTGCGCGGCGGTACCGGGGTCGGCGCCGACACCCGCGAGGCGATCGCCGCCGCGACCCTCGCCCTGGTCCGCGGGATCCTCGACCGCAACGGACTCTCCCCCGCCGACGTGACGTGCCTGTGGTTCACCGTGACCCCCGACCTGACGGCGGACATCCCGCCGCTGGTCCTGCGCGAGCACCGCCTGCTCGACGACGTCCCGGCACTGTGCGCCGCCGAGCCCGCCTGGGACGGCGCACCGCACCGCACCGTCCGCGTGATGGCGCTGGTGCACGTGGAACCCGGACACGAGGTCCACCACGTCTACCTCGACGGCACCACACGCGACCGCCCCTGAGGCGCCCCCACACCACCCCCACCGACGACCGCAGCCGGGGAGACCCCTGTGACCGACCACGCCCTGTCCGACCTCCGCAGACGGGTCAGCTCCGCGCTGGGACCCGACACCGACCGTGTCCTGTGCCCCGCGCCCGGGCACGCCAACGTCTCCGGTTTCGCCACACGCGACACGCTGGCCGTGTTGCGCCCCACCCGAGCCGAGCAGGTCCCCGCGCTCCTGCGGGCCCTGGACGACGCCGACGCCCCCTCCCTGTACGCGGTCTCCACCGGCCGCAACTGGGGTCTGGGCTCGCGCGAGCCGGTGGAGGGCGGCGCCGTACGCCTGGAACTGCACGGGCTGGACCGCGTCCGCCGCGTCGACACCGACGCGGGCTGGGCGGTGATCGAAACCGGTGTGACCCAGCGCCAGCTGTCGGAGCAGCTCGCCGGGACCGGCCGCATGCTCAACGTCACCGCCTCCTCGGCGCACACCAGCGTCCTGGGCAACGCCCTGGACCGGGGCGTGGGGCTGCGCCGCCAGCGCGTCCACGACCTCGTCGGCCTGGAGGTGGTGCTGCCCGGGGGCGAGGTGGCGCGCGTGGGCTGGTGGCCGGGCGAGGGAGGCGGCGCCCCCAACCCCCACGGGCTCGGCCCCTCCCCGCTGCACCTGTTCACCCAGTCCGACCTCGGCGTCGCCGTCGCGGGGGTGGTGCGCCTCCCCGTGCGCCCCGAGATCCAGCGGGTGCTGCGCCTGACCTTCGAGCCCGCCGACCTCGGCGCGGCCGTGGACGCCTTCCGCCGGTGGCAGGGCCAGGGCCTCTTCCAGGGGGTCCTCAAGGTCTACGACACCACCTCCGCCTCCTCCTACGGCACCTCCGCCTCCTCCGGCTACCTGGCGCACCTGAGCGTCGGGGGCACCGCCGAGTCCGTGGAGGCCCTGCTCGCCGTCCTAACCGCCGAGGCCGAGGCGGCCAAGCTGTTCACCTCCGTGCGGCGCTCCGACCAGGACCCGCCCGAGCCCTCCGACGTGGTCTCGCGCGTGGTCGAGGCCGGGTACGCGGGCGACGTCTCCCACCACGAGGAGATGCTGCGCTCGGCGGTGGGCCAGGGCGCCGCGGACGTGGACACCCGGGGCGGCGGCTGGATCTTCTTCCTGCCGCTGGTCCCCTACACCGGCCGGGACGTGACCGCCGCGCTCGCCCTGCTCGACCGGGTGCACGCGCGCACCGGGCTGCGCCCGGGAGCCACCGTCAACGCCCTGGACCCCGACGTGGTGGACCTGGTGGTCTCGCTGCGCTTCGACCGGTCCGACACCGGCGAGACCGAGCGCGCCCACCGCGGGCTGGACCTGCTCCACGAGTCCTTCGCGTCCGCGGGATACCTGCCCTACCGGCTCGACGTGGACCACGCGTCCCGGACCGACCTCCTCAGCGACCCCGCCTCCCGTGCCCTGATCCGCACGATCCGCACCGCCCTGGACCCGCGCGACGTGATCGCGCGCGGCCGCTACTCCTGACCGACGATGACCACGGAGAGGAACACCCCCTGATGAGCACGTCCTTGGCCCCGGGCACGGCCCCCGCCTCCACCGCTGCCGACAGAACCGTCCCCAACAGTTTCGAGGAGATCCACGCCGCGGTCGTGGCCCTCCAGCCCCTGTTCAGGGAGCACTCCGCCCGCGTCGAGGAGCACCGCAGGCTCCCCGCCGACGTCGTGGAGCTGCTGCGCGGCGCCGGGGTCTTCCGCGCCGCGGCGCCCGCCTCCTGGGGCGGCCCCGGCCTGACCTCGGTCGAGCAGACCCGCGTGGTCGAGGCCGCGGCCTACGGCGACGTGTCCGTGGGCTGGTGCACCATGATCGGCATGGACTCGGGCATCTACTCGGGCTTCCTGGACCAGGACACGGCCCGGAGGGTCTACCCGTCCCTGGACCTGGCCCAGTCCGGCTGGATCTACCCCCAGGGCAACGCGCACAGGGTCGAGGGCGGCTACCTGGTCTCGGGCCGGTGGCGGTTCGGTTCGGGGATCACCCACTGCGACGTGCTCGCCGCAGGATGCACCGTGCGCGACGACGAGGGCGGGCCCGTCACCGACCCCCGCACGGGAAAGCCCGAGTGGCGGATCGCGCTGGCCTCCCCCTCCGAGTACGAGATCGTCGACACCTGGCACACCACGGGCCTGGCCGGCTCGGGGTCGCTGGACTACGCGGTCCAGGAGCTGTTCGTGCCCGAGGAGCGCACCTTCGCCTTCAACCGGCCGGTGCGCACCGGGCCGCTGCACGACGCGCCCGACGCGATCCTGCGCAAGATGTCCGGCGTCCCGCTGGGCCTGGCCCGTGCCGCCCTGGACCACGTGCGCGGCCTGGCACCGGGCCGCGTCGACCGCGAGACCGGCCTCCCCTGGCCCGCGGACCACCGCGTGCAGCAGGCCGTGGCCGAGATGGAGATGGAGCTGACCGCCGCCCGCGCGTCGGTGTACTCCACCCTGGAACGCCAGTGGGAGGCCCTGGAGCGGGGAAGCGAACGCGACGGCGACGCCCGCGCGGAGACCGCGCTGGCCCGCTACCACGCCTTCCGGACCGCGCGCTCGATCGTGCACCGGCTGTTCGACCTGGTGGGCGGCGCGTCGGTCTACCGCGACCGCTCCCCGATGGACCGGTGGCTGCGCGACGCCAACACCATGTGCCAGCACGCCGTGGCCCAGGACTCCATCCTCCAGCTCACCGGCAACATCCTGCTGGGCGGCGAGTCGACCTCGCCCTTCCTGTGAGACCCCGCCCCGCGCCACGGACCCACCCCACGCACAAGGAGCCAGTGATGCCCGAGACCGCGCGCGTCGTCCTCTTATCCGAGGTCAACTCCAAACTCGGATCCCCCTTCCTCGACATGCTCCACCACCACCCCCTGATCGACCTCGCCGCCGTCGTGACCAGCCCTCCGGGCAAGGTGTGCGACTACTTCGTCAGCGACGACCAGCAGGTGGACCTGGAGGGCCGGGCCGAACGCCTCGGCGTCCCCGTCCTCCGCCCCGGGAGCGTGAACTCCCCCGACACGGTGGAGGCGCTGCGGGCGCTGGCCCCCGACTACCTGGTCGTGGGCAACTTCCAGCAGGTGCTCAAGGCCGACCTGCTGTCGGTCCCCCGCGTCACCTCGGTCAACTTCCACCCCAGCCCGCTGCCCCGCTACGCCGGTCTCGCGCCCTTCTACTGGATGGTGCGCAACGGCGAGACCGAGGGCGCGGTGACCGCGATCGAGATGGCCGAGGGGTTGGACACCGGGGCCATCCTCGCCCAGCACGCCACCCCGCTGACCGGCCGGGAGACGGCCCTGGAACTGCGCACCATGCAGGAGCGGGCCAACGTCCTGATGCTGCTCGACCTGATCCCGAGCCTGGCCCGGCGGACGCTGAACCGCGTCCCGCAGGACCCCTCGGAGCGGACCTACTTCACCAGGCCGGGCGCCGACCAGTACCGGCTGGACTTCACCTACACCGCGCACAAGGTCTCCTGCCACGTACGCGCGGGGTACCGGCACCCGGGCGCGTTCGCCCAGACCCCCGACGGCGAGACGGTCACCATCCTCTCCGTCGCGGACGGCGGCGCGGTCCCGGACGGGCCGCCGGTGCCCGGCCTGGTGCGCACCTCCCCCGAGGGGGTGTTCGTGGGCTGCCGGGACGCCTGGCTGCGCGTGCTCACCATCGACCAGGACGGGCAGGAGACGCCCGCCCAGGCCGGAAGGGTGCTCAGCGACGGTCGGGTCCTGTCCGCCTCCGCCGTCCCGGCTCGCAAGGGGGCACCGGTATGAGCGTGCCCGAGGAGCTGCTGACCACGCCCGCGCCCGAGCCGGGGGTCGTGTTCCGCGCCCGCGGCGAGGGGAGGACCGTGTGGCTCAACGGTGACGTGTACACGGTCAAGGCCTCGGGGGACGAGTCGCGGGGCGCGATGACGCTCATCGAGGCTTCCGTCCCGGCCGGGGGCGGGCCGCCGCTGCACACGCACGACGTCGAGGACGAGGCGTTCTACGTCCTGGACGGGGAGCTGGAGATCTACGCCGGTGAGCGCACCTTCCGGGCCCGGGGCGGGGACTACGTGTTCATCCCGCACGGGACCGTCCACGGGTTCCGCAACACCGGCACGCACCCGGCGCGCCAGCTGCTGATCTTCACCCCCGGGGGCTATGAGCGCTTCTTCCTTGAGGCGGGGTCCCCGGTCGTGGCCGCGCGCCCCGCACCGCCGCGCGACCCGGCCGACGACGGCAGGATCAACGACGTCGGCGAGAAGTACGGATCGATCCAGATCCAGTTCACCGAGGGGGAGGCCGCCGACGCGCGCGCCGACAGCCCCGTCCACACCGACACGGAGCAGGGGAGCAGGGTATGAGCGGCGTCCTTGAGGGCAAGCGGGCACTGGTGACCGGCGGAGGCCGCGGTATCGGGGCGGCCATCGCCCTGCGGCTCGCCCGTGACGGGGCGGCCGTGGCGATCAGCTACCACTCCGACGCCGAGTCGGCCGGGGCCACCGCCGCGGCCATCGCCGAGGAGACCGGCGGCAAGGCGGTGGTCGTGCAGGCCGACACGGGCGACGCCCGGGAAGCGGAGCGGGTCGTGGACGAGGCCGCCGAACTGCTGGGCGGCCTGGACATCCTGGTCAACAACGCGGGCGTGCTCGACTCCTCCTCCGCCGTGATCGACGACCTGGACCCGGGTGTGGCCAGCCGTGTGCTCGACATCAACGTGCGCGGTCCCCTGCTGGCCTCCCGCGCGGCGGCGCGCCACCTGGGCGGGGGCGGCCGGATCGTCAACCTCGGCTCCTGTGTGGGCGAGCGCGTCCCGGGCGCCGGATACGCCGTCTACGCGACCTCCAAGGCCGCGATCACCGGTATGACCAAGGCCCTGGCCCGCGACCTCGGGCCGCGCGGGATCACGGTGAACGAGGTGGCCCCGGGCGCCACCGACACCGACATGAACCCGCAGGACGGGCCCAACTCCGAGCCGCAGAAGGGGGCGTCGCCGCTGGGCAGGTTCGCGACGCCGGAGGAGGTCGCCGAGGCGGTCGCCTACCTCGTCTCCCCGTTCGCGGGGTTCACCACGGGCGCCCGGCTGGGCGTGGACGGTGGTCGCAACGCCTGACCGGGGGCGCGGGCGCCCGGGCCACCGGTTCCCTCCGGCCGCCCCGGCGCCCCGCACGCCCTCGCGGCTTCCCGATTTTTTTGTGACGAGCCATCCATAAAGTGGTACCGTCTGGAACATGGGGAGACCACGCCAATTCGACGAGGAGCACGTGGTCAAGGCGGCCTGCCAGGAGTTCTGGGCCAAGGGGTTCGACGGGACCTCGACGGCCGACCTGTGCCAGGCGACCGGACTGACCCGCAGCAGCCTCTACAACACCTTCCACTCCAAGGAGCACCTGTTCCGACGGGCGCTCTCCTACTACGTCACCACCATGACCGCGCGGCAGGGGTCCGTCCTGGACTCCACCGAGGGCAGCGGACTGGACCGGATCAGTTCGCTGTTCACCGTGATCGTGGAGGACGAGACCGACAACCAGGAGAACGGCCGCGGGTCGGGGTGCTTCACCGTCAACACCATCACCGCGGTGGCCTCGCGCAACCCGGGCATCGCCCAGGTGGTGGAGGCGGACCTGCACAAACGCCTGTCCTCACTGCGCCTGACCGTCATGGACGGCCAGCTCGACGGTTCGATCGCCGCCGACCGGGACCCCGGCGACCTGGCCTGGTACGTGACCTCCCTCATCTCCGGGATGAGGGTCGCGGCCCAGTCGGGCGCCGGACGAACGGCGCTGGAGGGCATCGCCTCGACCGGGGTCGAGGCGCTCAGGCCCTGACCCGGAGACCGACCGCCCGACACCCCCGACCAGCACGCCCGCGCTGACCCCCTGACCCGCGTCGGCGCTGCCGTGCGCCCGCGTGCGTCTCCCCGTGCGCCCCAGTTTTGGTCTGATCAATTCAAAACTCAGAAGGAAGCTCCGATGCCCAAGTCCGTCTACCTCATGGCGCTCGGCATCTTCGCCATGGTCACCAGCGAGCTGCTCGTCGGTGGACTCATGCCGCAGATGTCCGAGGACCTGGGGGCCACCATCCCGCAGATCGGCTACCTCATCACCGCGTTCGCACTGGCGATGGCGCTCGGCGGCCCGCTGGCGACCCTGTCGGTGCTCCGGCTGCGCACGAACCACGCGCTGATGGTGCTGTTCGCCATCTTCTTCGTCGGCAACGCGCTGGCCGCCCTCTCCACCTCCTACTGGCCCATGCTCGTGGCCCGCGTGGTCACCGGCGCGGCCTCCGGCGCGTTCTTCGGAGTCGCCCTGTCGGCAGTCGCCCAGGTCACCGCTCCGCACCTGCGCGGGCGCGCCACCGGCGTGGCCCTCCAGGGCCTGATGGTGGGCACCCTGCTCGGCCTGCCGCTGTCCACGCTCATCGGCGGCCAGTTCGGCTGGCGCGCCGCCTTCGCCGCCGTCGGGGTGCTGACCGTGGTCGTGGCCGTGGCCACCATGCTCGCCCTGCCGCGTCTGGAGAAGGCCGAGGAGGCCGGGGCCCTGCGCTCGGAGCTGGAGGTGTTCCGCCGTCCGCGCCTGTGGACGATCATGGCCACCTCCACGCTCATCATCGGCGCCACCTTCGCGGCGTTCTCCTACTTCACGCCGATCCTCACCGAGGTCACCGGCTTCTCCCGCGACATCGTGCCGCTGCTGCTCCTGGGCTACGGCGGGGCGACGGTCATCGGCAACATCGTGGTCGGCCGCCTGGCCATGTCCCACACCATGACCGTCATCGTGGCCGGCCTGGCGCTCAACACGGTCTTCCTGGGCGTCTTCGCGCTCTTCGCGGACCTGCCGGTCCCCGCCCTGCTGGCGATGGCGGGCATCGGCCTGGTGGGCATCACGCTGAACCCCGCGATGATCACCCGCGTCCAGCGTGCCGGGAACCCGCGCGCCCTGGTCAACACCGTGCACTCCTCGTTCATCACCATGGGCGTGGTCGTCGGCTCCTGGATCGGCGGCATGGGCATCGACGCCTTCGGGCTGCGCGCCCCGCTGTGGGTCGGCGTCGGTCTGGCCCTGCTCGCGCTGCTGGCCATGGTGCCCGCGGCCCTGACCGCGCGCAGGGTGGGTCACGAGGCCACCGACCTGTACGTGCCGCCCCCGACCGCGTCCGCGCCGAGTCCGGCGGTGAAGGAGGACCGGGCCGCCCACCCCACGGGAGCCTGACACAGACCGGGTGCCGCCTCCCGGACCCGGGGCGGCACCCCCTTCCTCCCCTCCCCCGCCCCCGCGCCTTCCCCCGGCCCACTCGCCGCCACCGGACCGCCCGCCCCCTCCTCGGCCCCGTCCCCGCCGAGCCCCGCCACCACCCCGTGCCGCCCCTCCCCACCACTCCCTTGTGAGGCATGGCCACCATGAATCCCGAGCAGAGCACGACCACCGTGGACGACTGGCGTTCCCTCCCCGCCGAACAGCAGCCCGACTGGCCCGACCCCGCGGCCCTCTCCGACGCGCTGGCCGACCTGGCCGCCTACCCGCCGCTGGTCTTCGCGGGCGAGTGCGACCAGCTCAAGGCGCGCCTGGGCGCCGTGGCGCGCGGAGAGGAGTTCCTCCTCCAGGGAGGCGACTGCGCCGAGGCCCTCGACGGCGTCTCCGCCGACCAGATCAGGGACAAGCTCAAGACGCTCTTCCAGATGGGCGCCGTCCTCACCTACGCGGGCTCCGTCCCCGTGGTGAAGGTGGGACGCATCGCCGGGCAGTACAGCAAGCCGCGCTCCAGTCCGACCGAGACCCGCGACGGGACGAGCCTGCCCTCCTACCGGGGCGACGCCGTCAACGGGCGCGCGTTCACCGCTCGGGACCGGCGCCCCGATCCCGAGCGGCTCAAGCGCGCCTACCACGCCTCCGCGGCCACCCTGAACCTGGTGCGCGCCTTCACCACCGGCGGCTACGCCGACCTGGCACAGGTGCACGCCTGGAACCGCGACTTCGTCCGCGACTCCCCCGCAGGGCGGCGTTACGAGCGCCTGGCCCGCGAGATCGACAACGCCCTGGCGTTCATGCGGGCGTGCGGGGTCACCGACGCCGAGGCCGTGCGCACCACCGAGTTCTACTCGTCCCACGAGGCCCTGCTGCTGGACTACGAGGCGGCGCTGACCCGCGTCGACTCGCGTACCGGCGGGCTCTACGACGTGTCCGGGCACATGGTCTGGATCGGCGAGCGCACCCGGCGGCTGGACGGGGCGCACGTGGAGTTCGCCTCGCGCATACGCAACCCGATCGGGGTCAAACTCGGACCCGGCGCCGAGCCCGACGAGGCGCTGGCGCTGGTGGACAAGCTCGACCCCGAACGCGAGCCCGGACGGCTGACCCTCATCACGAGGATGGGCGCCGGTCGCGTCCGCGACCGGCTTCCCGCGCTGGTGGAGAAGGTCACGGCGTCCGGGGCTCGGGTCGCGTGGGTGTGCGACCCCATGCACGGCAACACCTTCACGGCCGACAGCGGGCACAAGACCCGGCGCTTCGACGACGTCCTGGACGAGGTGCGCGGCTTCTTCGAGGTCCACCACGCCCTGGGCACCCACCCCGGCGGCATCCACGTGGAGCTGACCGGCGACGACGTGACCGAGTGCGTGGGCGGCGGGAGCCGCATCGGCGTGGACGACCTGCGGCGCCGGTACGAGACCGCCTGCGACCCGCGCCTGAACCGCAGCCAGTCCCTGGACCTGGCCTTCCTGGTCGCCGAGGTGCTGGGAGAGGCCCGCCAGAGGGGGGAGGCGCGCCGATGACCGTGCGCGCGGTACGCGGAGCGGTGCAACTGGACCGCGACGAGAGGGAGCACCTGCTCGCGGGCGTCCGCGAACTGCTCACCAAGGTCCTGGACGCCAACGGCATCGGCCCCGACGACCTGGTGAGCATCCTGTTCACCTCCACCTCGGACCTGGTGAGCGCCTTCCCGGCGGAGGCGGCGCGCGAGCTGGGCCTGCGCGACGTGCCCCTGATGTGCGCGCGGGAGCTGGACGTGTCCGGGGCCCTGCCCCGGACGGTGCGCCTGATGGCGCACGCGCACAGCGGCCTGGCACGCGCGGACGTCCAGCACGTCTACCTGGGCGGCGCCGCGCGCCTGCGCGAGGACCTGGAGGGCGGTGCACCGTGATCCGCACCATGGCGGTGGTCGGTACGGGGCTCATCGGGACGTCCGTGGCGCTGGCCGCGGGCCGGCACGGGGTCGCCGTCCACCTGATGGACCGGGATCCCGCCGCGGCCCGCACCGCCGCCGCGCTGGGCGCCGGCACGGTCGGCGCACCGGCCGATGCGGTGGACCTGGCCGTGATCGCGGTGCCGCCCAGCATGGTCGGCGCCGTTCTGGCCGAGCAGCAGCTGCGCGGCCTGGCCCGGGCCTACACGGACGTGGCCAGCGTGAAGTCCGCGCCCGGCAGGGACGTGCTGAGCGCCATCGCGGACCCGGCGACGTTCATCGGCGGCCACCCCCTGGCCGGCCGGGAGCGGGCGGGTCCCCTGGCGGCCCGCGCGGACCTGTTCGAGGGCCGCACCTGGGTGCTCACGCCCACGGCGGCCACCGCGCGGCCGGTGCTCAACCGGGCGCTGGAGATGATCTGCCTGTGCGGCGCGGTCCCGGTGATGATGGACAGCCAGGCCCATGACGACGCGGTGGCGCTGACCTCGCACGCGCCGCACGTGGTGGCGAGCCTCATGGCGGCGCGGTTGCGCGGCGGGGCCGAGGAGGCCTTCCGCCTGGCGGGGCAGGGGCTGCGCGACACCACCCGCGTCGCGGGCGGCGACCCCCGGCTGTGGACCGACATCCTGCACGCCAACTCCGGACCGCTGGTCGGGGTGCTGCGCGATCTGCACGAGGACCTGTCGCTGGTGCTGGCCTCCCTCGACGTGCTGTCCCGCTCGGCTCCGGGGCAGGGGGCGCGGGAGTCGGGCCGGGTGCGCGACCTGCTGGACCGGGGCTCCCAGGGGCTGGGGCTGCTCCGCGAGCAGCCGCCGGGCGGGGCGCGCCTGCGGGTGGCGGTGGAGGAGGTCCCCGGAGAGCTGGCACGGCTGCTGGCGGCGCTGGAGGAGTCCGGCGTCACGGCCGACGACGTGTCCCCCTCGTGGGAGCAGGGCACCCTGACGGTGGAGTTCGCGGCACCGGCCACCGCCGCCGGGCCGCTGCTGCGGCGGCTGGGGGCGGAGGGCTGGACGGCCGGGTACGCGGACCTGGGGGCGGACTCGGAGGTCGGCGCCCTGCGCTGAGGGCGCCCCGACCCGCGCGGACCCCGCCCGCTCTCCGGAGACCGCCCCCGCCGGGGAGCGGGCGGGGGACCCGGGCATCCGCCACCGCGTGGAGGCCGAAGCGCACTACGGCGAGTTCCCGAACGAGGTCCGCGGGCTGGACGGGTGCGCCGACCGCGACGAGGCCGAGCGGGTCAACCGCGCGGTTCGGCGAACCGGAGCTGAGCGGCTGACGAGCGGCTGAACCGCCCCGGGCGAGCGGCCCTCGGGCGGCAGGGCGGCGCCGCCCGCTCCCGCGGGACGGGGCGCTCCCCCTCTGGGAAGCGGGTAGCACCCAGCCCCCGCTTCATGCCTTGACGGTTATATAACCACTCAGGCATACTCAACGTATGCCCGATCTGTTCGCCGTCCTGGCCGAACCCAGCAGACGCCGCATCCTGGACGCGCTGCGCCGCAGCGAGGGCCTGCTCGTCAAGGACCTGGTCGCCGGACTGGACATGAGCCAGCCCAACGTCTCCAAGCACCTGCGCGTGCTGCGCACCGCCGGGCTGGTCTCCGAGACCGCCGAGCGGCAGGGGCGGCGCTACCGCCTGCGCGCCGAGGCGCTGCGCGGCCTGGACGACTGGCTGCGCCCCTACCGGGCGTTCTGGACGGACCGGCTGGACGAACTGGGCGAGTACCTGGACTCCACGCACCCACAGGAGGGGCAGCAGCCATGAGCACCGAGGTCCGCGTCGACGCGAGCACGCCCGGCGCACCCGTACTGCGCTTCACCCGCCGCTACCCGCACCCGCTGCCGGCGGTCTGGGCCGCGCTGACCACCGACGAGGCGCTCAGCCGGTGGTTCCCCTGCCGGGTGGCGATCGACGCGCGCGAGGGCGGCGCGCTCACGCTCACCTTCCCCGGCGAGGAACCGCGGACCGCGCCGATCACGGAGTTCGCGCCGCCGCACGTCCTGGCCTTCCACTGGGACGGCGAGGACCTGCGCTGGACCCTGGAGGAGGACGGCGACGGGTGCGTGCTGCGCCTGTCCAACACCGTCGCCGACCCTGCCTGGACGGCCAACACCGCGGCCGGGTGGGACGTGTGCCTGCGCACTCTCGCCGCCGTGCTGGACGGGCGCGCGGAGCGGACGCAGGCCGGTCCCGACGAGGCGCTCATCGCGCACTACCGCGAGGCCCTGGCCGCCGGCTGACGCACCGGCACCCTGGCCCTCGCATACACCGTTCGCAGGTCAGGGCCCCTCGCGTCGCACGGGCAACGTTTCCGGTCAGCACACCGGGGAGCGGGGCCTCAGGACGAACGCGTGAGGAGGAGGGGCCGGGGGCTGGCCGCGAGGATCCGCGAGCTGACGCTGCCCAGGACGAGCTTCGGAATCCCCACCCGGGCGCGGCTGGCGAGCACCGCCAGGGCGCCGGGGCGGCGGTGGAGCAGCCCGGTGATGTCGCCCGCGGGGTCGGCGCCGGTCAGCACGGTCGTCCGGACCGCCAGGCCGTCCGCCTCCAGCCTCCGCGCGGCCCCCGACAGCCGCGCCTCGGCCACGGCCGCCCCGCCGGGCGAGGCCACGTGCACCAGCTCCACCTCCAGCCCGAGCTGGCGGGCCCACCCCCGCCCCAGGGCGAGGGTGGCGGTGTCGCGGCAACCGCCGTCCAGGCACACGAGGGCGCGGCCACCGGCCCCGCCTCCCTCGTCCCGCAGGTATCCGGGACCTATCATGAGCACCGGGGCGGCGGCCTGGCGCAGCACGTGTCCGGTGACGCTGCCCGCCACCAGGCGTGAGAACCGGTCCCGGTTGTGGGTGGCCATGCACACGACCGTTCCGGGCTGCTCGGCGACCGCGTCGACGATCACGTCCCCCGGCCAGCCGGAGCCGACCATGGAGACCTCGACGCGGTCGTAGTCCAGGCCCGCGGCGACCGCGTCGACGTCCTCGGCCCACGCGCCGTTCACGCGGTCGTGCACGGTCAGCAGTTCCAGGGGGACCCTCAGGACGCGGGCGGCGCGCAGCGCGGGGCCGAGGGCGGCGGCCGCACCGGCGGTGCCGTCCAGGGGCACCAGGAACCGGGTGATGGCGCGGGTGGGGGCCCGTGCGGCGCCGTCTTCACCACCGGCGGCCATCGGCACTCCCCCCTCCACCGCGTCCCAGAGCCGACGACGGGGGGGACCATGGCAGTGCACCTGCCCGCCGACGGGTGGATCCTGGCGGCCGGACTCCTGCTCGTGGCGGCGATCCTGGCCTCGGGCTTCGCCAACCGCATCCGGCTGCCCGGCCTGCTGCTCTTCCTGGCGCTGGGCATGCTCATCGCCGACGACGGACTCGGGCTGATCCGGCTGGACGACCCCGAGATCGCCCAGATCGGCGGAGCCGTCGGACTGATCCTCATCCTCTTCGAGGGCGGCCTGACGACCAAGCCCGGGGACCTGCGGCGCGCCGCCGCTCCCGGGTTCGCGCTGGCCACCGTGGCCGTGGCGGGCACGGCGCTGATCCTGGCCGCGGGCACCCACCTGCTGCTGGACGTGCGGCCCCTGACCGCCCTGCTCATCGGCGCGGTCGTGGCCTCCACCGACGCCGCGGCGGTGTTCGCCATGCTACGGAGGGCCCCGCTGCCCCGCAAGGTCGCCTCCCTGCTGGAGGTGGAGTCCGGCGCCAACGACCCGATCGCCATCCTGCTCACCATCGGCCTCATCGCCACCTGGCAGGACACGCCCTCACCGGCCGACTGGGCGCTGTTCGCCCTCATGCAGGTGGTCGGGGGCCTGGTCGTGGGCGCCGTGGCGGGGCTGGCCGGAAGCTGGCTGCTGACCCGCGTCAACCTGGGCCCGGCGGGGGTCTACCCGGTGCTGGCGCTGGGCGTGGCCGGGGTCTCCTACGGCGTCGCGGCGCTGGCGGGCGCCTCGGGCTTCCTCGCGGTCTACGTCACCGGGCTGGTCGTGGGCGCCCGCGCGCCCCTGCACCGGCGGGGCATCCGGACCTTCCACGAGGGGCTGTCCAACACCGCCGAGGTGGGGCTGTTCCTGCTGCTGGGCATGCTGGTCTTCCCCTCGGACCTGCCGGGGGTGGCGCTCTCGGGGCTGGCCGTCAGCGCCGTCCTGGTCCTGGTCGCGCGTCCGGTGACGGTGGCGCTGTGCCTGGTGTGGTTCCACTACACGTGGCGGGAGATCGTCTTCGTCAGCTGGGTCGGGCTGCGCGGGGCCGTCCCGATCGTGCTGGCCACGTTCCCCTTCGTGGCCGGGTACCCGGACGGCGCCCTGATCTTCAACATCGTCTTCTTCGTCGTGCTGGTCTCCGCGGCGGTGCAGGGCACCAGCATCCGCACCGCCGCGGGCCTGCTGGGGCTGACCCGGGGCGGCCACTCGCTCGACCCCGTGGTGGCGGACGTCCCCATCAGCGACCTTGGCACCGAGCTGATCGAGGTACGCGCGGCGCCGGGGCTCTACATCGTGGGCAGGCGGCTCGGGGAGCTGGACCCGCCGCACGGCCTGGTCACCACGATCGTGCGGGGCAAGCGGGTGCTGGTGCCCTCGGCGCACACCCGGATCCGTGAGAACGACCTGCTCATCGTCGCCATGCCGCGCCGTCCCGACGCCCAGAGGCTGGTCACCGCCTGGGCCAAGGGCGAGGGCGCGGGCGGGGCCTGATCCGGGCCGGAGCCGGAGCCCGGCCCCCTCACGCGGGCGCCTGTCCGGTGGAGGCCCGGATGACCAGGTGCGAGGGGAGCATGACCCGCCGGTCGGGCGTCGTGCGGGCGGTGGAGCGCGACCGGTTCTCCAGCAGCAGCTCCACGGCCGAGCGGCCCGCCTTGTCCTGGGGCCCGGCCAGGGTGGTGAGCGAGGGCACGCAGAAGTCGGCCCCGAAGATGTCGTCGTAGCCCACCACGCTGATCCGCTCCGGCACGCCCACGCCCCGCTCGGCCAGGCGGCGCAGGACCCCGATCGCCAGCAGGTCGTTGTGCGCCACCACGGCCGTGGCCCCGGTGACCAGGACGGCGTCGGCCGCGGCACCGCCGCCGACCAGGCGGGGCGGGAAGGGGCCCAGGCGCACGGCGCGGATCCCGTGCCGCTCGGCGCCCTGGCGCAGCGCCTCCCAGCGCTCCCCCGCCAGCCAGGACTGGTGCGGACCCGACAGGTAGACCAGCGACCGGTGGCCCAGCGAGGCCAGGTGCTCCACGATCTGGCGGCTGCCGACCCGGGTGTCGACCACGGCGCTGGGCAGGCCCCGCACCTCGCGGTTGACCAGGGCCAGGTTGTGCTCCTCGGCCAGCTCCAGGATGCTCTCGTCGGACATGCGGCTGGCGGCGAGGATGAACCCGTCCACCGAGCGCGCCAGGTGCTCGATCTTGGTGCGCTCGTTGTCGGCGGACTCCTCGGTGTCGCTGAGGATGAAGGTGATCCCGGCCGCCGAGGCGCGGCGCTCGGCGCCCCGGATGGTGCCGAAGAAGTGGGGGTTGGTGATGTCGGGCACCAGCATCGCCACGGTCGCGGTCCGCCCGGACTGGAGCGCGGTGGCCAGAGGGCTGGGCCGGTAGCCGAGGCGCTCGGCGACCCGCAGGACGTGCTCGCGCGTGGCGGTGTTGACGCGGCGCGGGTTGCGCAGGGCCCGCGAGACGGTGGAGGCGGCCACACCCGCCTCCCGGGCCACGTCGTAGATGGTGGTGCGCTTCGGTGAGCTCATGGAGGACTTCTACGCGTTTTGACAACTTTTGGCAATCGCTTGCCATTGTTTGGACGCGAAACCTAGGGTTCACACCACACCGAGGAACGTGACCCCCGTCACGCTTCCTGACCTGCGCCGACAGCGTCCGATCGTTGAGTGGAACCGATGGCAGACAGACCCCCCGTCCCCGAAGACCGACCTCCCCGTCCCTCCCGCCCCGCGCCGGTGCGGTGGCTGGAGACCGCCGAACTGGTCACCGGCGTCGCGCTCCTCGCGATGATCCTCGTCCTCATGCTCCTCCAGGCCACCCAGCGCCACCTGCCCGTGGACGGCTGGGTCTGGACCGGGGAACTGGCCCGCCTCGGGCTGGTCTGGCTCGCGTTCTCCCTGGTCAGCTACCTGACGGGCCGCGACGAGCACATCACCCTCAAGATCGTGGACTTCGTGCTCGACGGCCGCGCCCTGCGCGCGGTGTGGATCCTGGCCAACCTCGTGGTCGCCGCGGTGGGCGTGATGTGCGTCCTGGAGGCCGTCGAACTCGTCTTCGGCGGGTCCCCCCAGCAGACCCCGGCCCTGCGGATCCCCGTCTCCTGGACCTACGTGATCCCCCTGCTCGGCCTGGCGCTCATGTCGCTGCGGGCCCTGGCCAACGCCCTCCTGGTCGCCGAACCGCCCCAGCGCGAGGGCCGCACCGCCGACTCCGGGGAGGAGGTGCGATGAGCGCGCTGCTGGTCGTCCTCGGCATCCTCGTCCTGCTGGTCCTGCGGGTGCCCATCGCCTTCGCGATCCTGGGCCCGTGCCTGACCTACATGCTGGTCGGCGGGCAGTCCACCGGGCTGAGCCTGCGCACGGCGGCCCAGGAGGTCAACAGCTTCCCGCTCCTGGCCGTCCCGCTGTTCATCCTGCTCGGGGTGGTCGCCAACCACACCGGGATCGCCGACCGGCTCTTCGGCTTCGCCCGGGTGCTCTTCGGCCGGGTGCGCGGCAGCCTCGGCTACGTCAACATCGGCGTGAGCGTGGGCTTCTCCTGGATCAGCGGGTCGGCCCTGGCCGACGTCGCGGGCATGGGCAAGATGCTGGTCCCGGCGATGAACAAGGCGGGTTACCCCCGGCGCTTCACCCTGGGGCTGACCGCGTCCACCAGCCTGATCAGCCCCGTCATGCCGCCCAGCATCCCGGCGATCGTGTACGCCTCCGTGGCCGCCGTCTCCACGGCCGGGCTGTTCGCCGCCGCGGTGGTGCCCGCGTTCCTCATGGCGGGCGGGCTGACCCTGGCCGTGTTCCTGTGGGCGCGGGGCAAACCCGAACTCGCGGGAGAGCGCGCGCGGAAGGGCGAGGTGCGCACCGCGACCGTGCGGGCCCTGGGCCCGCTGGGCACCCCCGTCCTGCTGCTCGGCGGCATCCTCAGCGGGCTGTTCACCCCCACCGAGGCCGCGGCGGTCGGCGTCGCCTACGTCCTGGTCCTGGGCCTGTGCTACCGCACCCTGAGCCCGCGCACGCTGTGGCGCATCGGCGTGGAGACCGCCACCACGGCCGCCTCCATCGCCATCATCCTGGCCGCCTCCGGGCTGCTGGGCTGGGTGCTCGCCCGCGAGCAGGTGCCCCAGCAGGTGGCCTCCCTGCTGCTGGGCCTCACCGACAACCCGACCGTTCTGCTGCTGCTGGTGGCCCTGATCCTGCTCCTGGTCGGAACGGTGCTCGAACCCGTCGCCGCGCTGGTCATCACGGTCCCGGTGCTGCTCCCCGTCGCCGTCCAGGTGGGGGTCGACCCCATCCACTTCGGCGTGATCACCATCGTCAGCCTGATGATCGGCCTGCTCACTCCCCCGATCGGCGGCGTGCTGTTCGTCCTGGGCTCGGCCACCCGCACCCCCATGCACGAGGTGTTTCGCGGCACCGCGCCCTTCCTGCTGCCGCTGGTGGCGGTCCTGCTGCTGCTGACGCTGGCCCCCGACCTGGTCCTGTTCCTGCCCGGACTCCTGGACCTGTGACACCCCGCCCGCACCCGTGACACCCCGCCCGCACCCGACCACCCCGGACACCCCCACTCCCGAGGAGGGAACCCCATGCGCACCATCACCCGCTGGACGGCGCTGCTCCCCGCGGCGGCGCTCGTCCTGACCGCCTGCGGCACCGGCGGCTCCGAAGACGACGCGACCACCCTGACCTTCGCCAACAGCTACCCCGAGGACCACCCGCACACCCGCTGCGGCATCGACCTGGTCGCCGAGCGCGTGAACGGCGCGGACGCCGGGTTCACGGTCGAGACCTTCCCCAACAGCCAGCTGGGCAACAACACCGAGACCTTCGCCTCGGTGATGTCCGGCGACATCGACATGGACGTGCAGGGCTCCGCGGCGCTGGGCTCGGCCTACGAGCCGATCGGCGTCCTGGACGCGGCCTACGCCTTCCGCGACGCCGACCACCTGTTCTCCTACTTCGACTCCGAGGGCTCCCAGGAGCTCAAGGACGGCTTCGCGGAGGCGACCGGGGCCCGGATCCTGGACGTGTGGTACTTCGGCGACCGCCACTTCACCGCCAACCAGCCCATCCGGCGGCCCGAGGACCTGGAGGGCCTGCGCATGCGCTTCCCGGACTCGCCCATCTACCTGGCCAACGCCGAGGCGCTGGGCGCAGAGCCGACCACCGTGGCCTTCGAGGAGGTCTACCTCGCCCTCCAGCAGGGCACCGCGGACGGCCAGGAGAACCCGATCCCGACCATCCAGGGCGACAACTTCGTCGAGGTCCAGTCCCACATCAGCCTCACCGGCCACCAGGTCGGCTCGCAGATGATCGTGGTCTCGGGGCAGACCTGGGACGCGCTGACCGAGGAGCAGCGACAGGTGCTCCAGGAGGCCGTCAGCGAGGTCCGCGCGGAGAACCGGGCCTGCATCGAGGAGGCCGAGGAGCGGATCCTGGAGGAGTGGCGGGCCGAGGGCGCCATCGAGATCGTCGACGACGTGGACGTGGAGGCCTTCCGCACCCGGGTCCAGGAGCACTTCGCGCAGAACCTGGACGGGGAGCAGCTCGCGCTCTACGAGTCCTTCCAGGAGACCGAGTAGGCACGGCGAACGAGGAAGAGGAGGGGGAGCACGACCATGCGGCGCTCCATAGCCACCGTGTCACTGAGCGGCACCCTGGAGGAGAAGCTCGAAGCCGCGGCCCGGGCCGGGTTCGACGGTGTGGAGATCTTCGAGAACGACCTCGTGGGGTCGGCGCTGCCGCCCCGCGAGGTCCGGGCCCTGGCCGACTCGCTGTCCCTGACCATCGACCTCTACCAGCCCTTCCGCGACTTCGAGGGGGTGGACGAGGCCCAGCTGGAGCGCAACCTCAGGCGCGCCGAGGCCAAGTTCGCCCTCATGGTGGAGCTGGGCGTGGACGTCCTGCTGGTGTGCTCCAGCGTGGCGCCCGCCGCGACCGGTGACGACGCGCGCTCGGCCGCGCAGCTGCACCGCCTGGCCGAGGCGGCGGCGCCCTTCGGGGTGCGCATCGCCTACGAGGCCCTGGCGTGGGGGCGCTGGGTGAACGACTACCGGCACGCCTGGCGGCTGGTCCGGCTGGCCGACCACCCCGGGCTCGGGGTGTGCCTGGACAGCTTCCACATCCTGTCGCGGGGGCACGACCCCTCGGGCATCCGCGGGATCCCTGGCGAGAGGATCTTCTTCCTCCAGCTCGCGGACGCGCCGCTGATGCCGATGGACGTGCTGCACTGGAGCCGCCACCACCGGTGCTTCCCCGGCCAGGGCGCCTTCGACCTGACGGGGTTCACCGAGCACGTGCTCGCGGCGGGCTACACCGGGCCGCTGTCGCTGGAGGTGTTCAACGACGTGTTCCGGGCCTCGGACCCCCGGCGCACGGCCGCCGACGCGCTGCGGTCGCTGGCGGTGCTGGAGGACGAGGTCGGTCGGCGGGTCCCGGAACCGGCCCCGGGTGCCGGGGACCGCGCGGCCGCCGTTCCGGGTACCGGAGACGGCGGCGGCCCGGCCCCCGCCCGGGAGGACGGCACCGGCTCGGGCGCTTCCCCGCTCCGGGGGAACGGCACTGCGGTGGAACTGGTGCACCTGCCCTCCCCCGCGCGGACCCGGGGCTACGCCTTCGTGGAGGTCGCGGCGCCCGAGCACGCCGCCCGGCGGGTGCGCGACACCCTGCTGGGCCTGGGTTTCGCGCACACCCGCGACCACCGCTCCAAGCCGGTGCAGCTGTGGGAGCACGGGCGGGCGCGCGTCCTGCTCAACGCCACCGACCCCCAGCTGGGCCACACCTGGAGCGACGACGCCGCGGTGACGGCCCTGGGCGTCGACGTGGCCGACGCCGACGGCGCGATGCGGCGGGGCGGGGGGNNCGGCGCCGCGACCCGGCCGAGTCGGTCCTGCACGCGGTGGCCGCGCCCGACGGGACCTCGGTGTTCTTCTGCCCGAGCGAGCCCGCGCAAGGGGAGGACTGGCTGGCCGACTTCTCCGTTCCGGTGCGCGGGCCGGACGGGACCACGGAGGCCGCCCTGACGGGCATCGACCACGTGGGGCTGTTCCAGCACCTGGACCACTTCGACGAGGCCTCGCTGTTCTACCGCTCGGTGCTGGGTCTGGACCCCGACGACGGCACCGAGCTGGCCGCCCCGGACGGCCTGGTGCGCAGCCGCGCGCTGAGCCGGGGCGGGGCGGCGCCGCGCATCGCCCTGAACGCCCCGCTGCTGGGGCGGGGGCCGGACGACGCGCGGGGAGGGCCCCAGCACGTCGCCTTCGGGTGCGAGGACGTGTTCGCGGTCGCGCGGGCGATGCGGCGGAGCGGCGCCGAGCCGCTGCGCATCCCCGACAACTACTACGCGGACCTGGCCTGCCGCACGGACCTGGAGCCGGTGGCCCTCGAACTCATGCGCGAGTCCGGCATCCTGTACGACCGGTCGGAGGAGGGCGAGTTCTGGCACTTCTACACGCCGATGCTCGACGGGCGGCTCTTCCTGGAGGTGGTGCAGCGCGGGGGCGGTTACCGCGGCTACGGCGCCGCCAACAGCGCCCTGCGCATGGCGGCGCAGCGCGCGGAGGCCCGGCGCACGGAGGCCCAGCACACGGCCGACCGGCGGGCGGAGGCGGGCCGATGAGCGCGGCGGCNCAGCCGGTGCGGGCGCGCGCCCGCTCCTCCCTGGTGGGGCTGATCGGCACGGGCGTGGGCCCCTCCCTGACCCCGCCGATGCACGAGCGCGAGGCCGCCGAGCTGGGGCACCGCATGATCTACCGGACCGTGGACCTGGCGGAGCTGGGGCTGGCCCCGGAGTCGGTCGGCGGCCTGGTGGCCTCCGCCCGCCACCTGGGCTTCAACGGCCTCAACATCACCCACCCGTGCAAGCAGCTGGTGCTGCCCGCGCTGGACGGCCTCACCCCCGAGGCGGCCACCCTGGGCGCGGTGAACACGGTGGTGTTCCGGTCCGGCTCCGCCGTCGGGCACAACACCGACTGGTCGGCGTTCGCGCGCTGCCTGGAGCGCGGGCTGCCCGGCGCTCCCCTGGACCGCGTCGTGGTGCTGGGCGCGGGCGGGGCGGGCGCGGCCGTGGTCTACGCCCTGCTCGCCGCGGGCGCGCGGGAGGTGGCCGTGGTCGACACGCGGGCGGACCGCGCCCGCGACCTGGCCGCGCGGATGGGCGGGCACTTCCCCGGGGCGCGCTGCCTGGCGGACGGGACCGACCGGCTCGGTCCGCTCCTGGCGGCGGCGGACGGCATGGTCAACGCGACGCCGACGGGCATGGCGCACCACCCGGGCACGCCGGTCCCGGCCGGGCTGCTGCGACCGTCGATGTGGGTGGCCGACGTCGTCTACCGGCCGCTGCGCACCGAACTCCTGCGCCAGGCCGCGGAGAGGGGGTGCCCGACCCTGGCGGGCGGGGAGATGGCGGTGTTCCAGGCCAGCGAGGCCTTCGGGCTGTTCACGGGCCTGGAGGCGGACGCCGGGCGCATGCTCGCGCACTTCCACACCCTGCTCGCGGATTCCTGAACGGGGTGGACGGCGGTGTGCGGGCCGACGCGGGGCCTGCCGCCTGGCGGGCCCCGGCGTGCCTCAGGAGGCGAAGAGCGCCGCGGCGTCCACGGCGGTCTGCGCCACCCCGTAGGCCAGGGCGGCGAGCACGAGCACCCACAGCAGGATCGCGGTGACGGTGGAGGCGTTGGTGGTCCGGTTGCCTGACATGTGTGGCCTTTCCTCGGTGACCGGTGAGGGGTCGTGTGTGCGGTCCGGGGGCGGGGCCCGTCGCGGTCCCGCCCCCGGGTCCGGGCTGATGGACTGTCCAGAAACGTTGCTGGTGTGACACGAAGGGTTCCGACCTGCTGTGATCTTGTACTCATAGCGAGGTTGGACGGTCGAGACGCGCTATAAGTACAAGATCACGACAGAGGGTGCAGGCCCGGCGGACCCCTGTGGTCACGGCCCTATCCGCGCCCGGTGACGCGTTCCCGGTCGCGCTGGTGGACCCGCTCGGGCAGGGGCCGGACCAGCATGTTCGCGAGGAAGCCCACGGCCATGACGCCGACCATGACGTAGAGGGAGAGCCCGTAGAGCTCCGCCCCGTCGCGTCCGGCGGCGAGCTGGGCGTCGGCGATGACGTTGACGATCATCGGTCCGGCGATCCCCGCCAGCGACCAGGCGGTGAGGAGCCTGCCGTGGATGGCGCCCACGTTGAAGGTGCCGAACAGGTCCTTCAGGTAGGCGGGCACCGTGGAGAAGCCGCCGCCGTAGAAGGACAGGATGACGCCGGTCAGCGCCACGAACAGCACGATCGAACTGGTTCCCGCGACGGCGATCAGCAGGTAGAGGAGCCCGCCCAGGCCGAGGTAGCCGATGTAGACGCGCTTGCGGCCGACCACGTCGGAGGCCGAGGACCACACGAGCCGCCCGAGCATGTTGCACAGGGAGAGGAAGCCGACGTAGCCCGCCGCCTCGGCCGGGCCGACCCCGGTGAAGAACTCCTGCACCATGGGCGAGGCCTGTTCCAGGATCCCGATCCCCGCGGTGACGTTGCAGAAGAGCACGGTCCACAGGAGCCAGAACTGCGGGGTGCGCACGGCGGCCTCCACCGACACGCCCTCCTGGGCCGGGGACCGGCCCGCGGAGGCCTCCTTCGGCTCCTCGGCCGGGGCCCCCGCGGGCCGCCAGCCCGGCGGGGGGACGCGCACGGTGAAGGCGCCCAGCATCATGACCACGAAGTAGACGGCGCCCAGGGTGAGGAAGGCCGGGGCGATGGCGTCCGCGGGGGTGTCGGCGTAGCGGCGGAGGAGTTCGGAGGACAGCGGCGAGGCGATGAGCGCGCCGCCGCCGAAGCCCATGATCGCGATGCCCGTGGCCAGGCCGGGCCGGTCGGGGAACCACTTGATGAGGGTGGAGACCGGAGAGATGTAGCCGATGCCCAGGCCGAGCCCGCCGAGGAAGCCGTAGCCGAGGTAGACCAGCCAGAGCTGACCGGTCGCCACGCCGAGCGCGCCGACCACGAAACCGCCCGACCAGCACAGGCCGGAGACGAACATCGCCTTGCGGGGGCCGTTGCGCTCCACCCACTTGCCGCCGAACGCGGCCGACAGGCCGAGCATGACGATGGCGATGCTGAAGATGATCCCGATCGCGGTCAGCGAGGTGTCGAACCGTTCGACCAGCGGGTTGCGGAAGACGCTGAACGCGTACACCTGGCCGATGGACAGGTGTACCGCCAGGGCCGCGGGCGGAATGAGCCACCGGCTGTAGCCGGGTGGCGCGATGCTCCTCTCGTAGTCCAGGAACGAGGTCAGGGGACTGGTGCGCGTCATGGATCCCGCTTCGTGTTCTGCCTGTCGCGGTGGGGGCGTGGACGCCGGGGCCGCTCCTGCCGGTCCGGGATCCTCCCGGGGTTGCCGGGAACCGGGCTGGGCGGGGCGTTTCACCCTGTCGAGAGCAGCCTCCTCACGGAGGGTGACCGTGCGAATGTCGAACGTCTGTGCCGGAAGCGAACTTATGTGATGAATGCGTCGCGATCAAGCCCTCAGGGCCCGCAAATCGGTCAAACACCCCATTTCTCTCGACGCCCGCGCGCCACCGGGACCACGGCGGCGGGCCGCGGCGGAGAAGACCGCGCTCACCGCGAAGACGAAGGGCAGGCCCGCGAGGGTGTTGACTTCCTCTCCCTCGTGAACGAGGGAGATTCCGGCCAGGCCTTGCGACCCGGTGGCGCTGCGCGCCTCGCGGCCGCAGCTGGTTCCTGCTTCACCGACATGGCATCCCAGAGGTCTCGGCAAGCTGGCACGGTTCACCCCGAGGGGTTAGTCCATCCGCGCGCGAGAGTGTTCTGGGCCGCGTTCACGTCCGCATGCGCTGTGTGCCCGCACCTGCCGCAGTGGAAGACCGATTGGCTCTCTCGGTTCTCCGCCGCGACGTATCCGCACGAGTGACAGGTCTGGGACGTGTACGCGGGATCGACCTCCACGATCCGGGTCCCGGTGCGCCGGGCCGCGTTGTGACAGGCGAGCTTGAGGCCGTGCCACCCCTTGGCCAGGATCGCCCGGTTCAACCCCGCCTTCTGACGCACGTTGACGCCCGGCGCCTCAACAGTGCCTTTTGCGGAGGCCGTCATACCTCGGGTGTTGAGCTTTTCCACCACCACGACCGCGTTCTTGGCGCACAGCGTGTGCGCGGTCTGCGCGGCGAAATCGGCGCGCCGAGCCCGCACCCGCCCGGTCAGCGCGGACAGGGCGGCCCTGGTCCTGGCCCGGTTGCTCGACCCCCGGCGTTGGCGGCACAGGCGTCGGCGCAGACGCCATTCGCGCTCGTACTCCTTCGGGGTCTGGAACACCTGGTCGAGCAGATCGCCGTCGGAGGTGGCCACGGCCACCACCACACCCCGATCGATGCCCACCGCGCTGTCCGGCCGCTCATGCGACTCAGGGGTGCTCTGGCCGTCCTCGCACAACAGCGACACGTACCAATGAGCACCGTCGCGGGAGACCGTGGCCGAGCGCACGGTGCCCCGGGGCGCGCGCGACCAGCGAAAGCGCACCCATCCCAGTTTGGGCAGCTTGACCCGTCCCCACCTGCGGCTCAGGCGTTCGACCTTCATCCGTGACCCGTCGGGGAAGCGGAAGGAGGGCTTCCACCGGCCCTTGGCACGCCACCGCACACCGAACGTGCCGTGGTTTCGGCACGCGGTGTCCAGGTCGCGCAGGGTCTGCTGGAGGATGTGGGAGGGGGCGGTCTGGAGCCAGGTCTCCTCGACCTTGGCTTCGGCCAGTTCGCGGGCCTGGAGGTGGTAGCCGCAGCAGGGCAGGCGCCGGGC